>DUCT01000148.1 GCA_012959665.1 Myxococcales bacterium
AAAGTCCGCATCTTCGAACTCGAGCGCACCCTCGCGGTCAAGCGCCGCAGCCACTACGCCTGAACCCAAGCCTGAACCCAAGCCTGAACCCAAGCCTGAACCCAAGCCTGAACCCAAGCGACGCCCAAGCCCAAGCCCCGCCCCAGTGCGCCAGCCGCAGCAAGGACGCCCGCAGTCGCTTGCCCGGCAGGCCGTAAAACAATAGAGTCGGCCCCCCTATGCGCCCCTCGGCCCCCAGTCACCCGCCCCGGGCCATGCCCGGCGCCTGAAACCCTCGGCCCGCAGTCACCGGAGAAAACCGCTCATGCGATTCTACGAATACGAAGCCAAGGCCCTATTTCGTCGGCACGGAATGCCCCTGGGCCCGGGCGAGGTCGTCGAATCCGCCGCAGCCGCTCGCTCGGCCTTCGAAAGACTCAGCGGACCCGCGGTGCTCAAGAGCCAAGTTCTTTCGGGCGGCCGCATGAAGGCCGGCGCCGTCAAGTTTGCCGATACCGCGGAGGAAGCCGCGGCCCATTTCGACGCCATCATGCCCATCGTGGTCAAGGGCGAAACAGCGCGCTCGATCCTCATCGAGGAGAAGAGCTCGGTGGCCCAGGAGTATTTCGTGGCCATCACCTGGGACGGCCGGGCCAAAAAGCCCGTGCTCATCTTCAGCGACATGGGCGGGATCGACATCGAGGAGGTGGCGGAGAAGCACCCCGATCACGTCTCGAAGACGCATTTTTCCAGCATCCTGCCCCTCACCCCGCGGATCGCCAAAGAAGCCATCGGGGCCACCGGGGTTGGCGGGTCGGCGCTCAATCGCCTCACCCCCATTGTCTTTGAGTTGATGAATATCTTCCTCGAATACGATCTGACCCTGGCCGAGATCAACCCCCTGGCTCGTCTGGAGAGCGGGCGATTCATCGTCTTGGATGGCCACATCGACATGGAGGCCGAAGCCCGGGGCGAACACAAGGCCCTGCTCGCCGAACTGGGTATCGGCGACGACGAAACCCGCCAGGCCCGGCCGCCCACGGAGTTCGAATTGGCGGGCGCCAAGGTGAACGCAGTGGACCATCGCGGCGTCGCGGGCAACGTGGTCGAATTCGATGGAAACCTGGGACTCGTGATTGGCGCCGGGGGCGGTTCACTCACGCTCTTTGACGCGGTGCGAAAGCACGGGGGCAAACCCGCCAACTACTGCGAGATCGGCGGCAACCCCAGCGTGGGCAAAGCCAAGGAACTCACCAAGCTGATCCTTTCCAAGCCGGGCGTCGAGAAGATCGCCGTGATGATGAACGTGGTTTCCAATACCCGGGTCGACATCGTGGCCCGAGGCGTGGTCAAGGGCTGCATCGAGGCCGGCAAGGATCCCGCCGAGACCATTGCGATCTTCCGTATCCCGGGCGCCTGGGAAGACGAGGGTTTCAAAATCCTTGAGAAGTATGGCGTGGAGTACTGCGACCGCAGTGTCTCGATGTACGACGCCGCAGGGCGCGCCGTGGCCAAAATGGCCTAAGGGGGAGCCCCCAGGCCCGACCGTGTGCAGAAGAACCGACCGGGAAACAAGAGAAGAGAGAAAATATGTCGATCCTGATCAGCAAGGACACCCGCTTTATCGTCCAGGGCATCACCGGCCGAGAGGCGGTGAACCTGACCCGGGAAAACCTGGACTACGGCTCACAAATCGTAGGGGGCGTGACCCCCGGCCGGGCCGGTCGGGACGTTTACGGCGTCCCGGTTTACGACTGCGTGCGCGACGTCATCAAGGCCCATGGCCAGATCGAGGGCTCGGTGGTTTCCGTCCCGCCCCGCTTTACCAAGGACGCGGTCTTTGAAGCCCTGGAGAACGGGATCCGACTCATCGTCATCGTGACCGAGAACATCCCGCGCCGAGAAGTCGCCCAGATGGTCGAACTCGCCGGACTGCGCGGGGCCCGCATCATCGGACCCAATTGTTTGGGCATGATCTCGCCGGGCGAGGCCAAGATGGGCGGCGTGGGCGGTCCGGCGGCCAACACCCGGCAGGCCTACACCCAGGGGCATATCGGCGTCATGAGTCGCTCCGGGGGCATGACCACCGAAATCGCTTCGACGCTCACCGCGGCGGGCATGGGCCAGAGCACCTGCGTCTCCATCGGCGGTGACGCGATCATCGGCACCACCTACGCGGAGCTCATGCCCCTGTACGAGGCCGACCCCGAAACCCACGCGATTGCGATCTACTCCGAGCCCGGCGGACGCATGGAGGCTGAACTCGCCGAGTGGATCCAGGCCAACAATTCCCGCCTGCCCATTGTCGCCTTCATGGCCGGGCGCTTCATGGACGAGATGCAGGGCATGCGCTTCGGTCACGCGGGCACCATCGTCGAGGGCAAAGAAGACACCACGACGGAAAAAATCAAACGCATGGAAGCGGCCGGCATCTCGGTGGCCGAGCGCATCGAGGAAATCCCCGCGATCCTGCGCAAGCGACTCGAGGAGGTTTGAAGCATGGCCGGTCTGTTCATTGACATCAAAGTAAGCTCTGAGGCGGCCGCGGATGCCGAAGTTGCCCGAAAGCTCGAAGAGGTTTGCCCGGTGGGAATTTTTGCCGTGGGGGAAACCGGGCTGAGCATCGTCGACGACAATCTCGACGAATGCACCCTGTGCGACCTTTGTCACGAAGCGGCGCCGAAAGGCAGCGTCCAGATCATCAAACTCTACGAGGCCTAAAAACCTCCGCACCTCGAGACACCGCCCCAGGAGACCCCATGCGCAACCCCAAGGACTTCTTCCAGCCCCTCGCTCTCGGCGCCCCCGATCCACTTCGCGAAATCCCCTTCACGCCTTCGCGCATGATCCACTTCTTTGACCCAAGCAACGCCAAGATGGCCGCCAAGGTTCCCGACATGGCGACCCAATGCGATGTCCTGCTGGGCAACCTGGAAGACGCCGTTTCCGCCGACAAAAAAATTGAGGCCCGGGAGGGGCTGATCTCCATTGCGAACGCCACGGATTTCGGCAAATGCCAACTCTGGACCCGGATCAACAGTCTGGACAGCCCGTGGATGCTCGACGATGTCACCCAACTGGTGACCTCCATCGGGGACAAGCTCGACGTCATCATGGTCCCCAAGGTCGAAGGCGCTTGGGACATCCACTACATGGACCGCCTGCTCGCCCAACTCGAGGCCAGGGCCGGTCTCAAGAAACCGTTGATGATTCACGCCATCCTCGAGACCGCCCTGGGCGTGGCCAATGTCGAAGAGATTTGCGCCGCCAGCCCGCG
>DUCT01000149.1:0-830 GCA_012959665.1 Myxococcales bacterium
GAAGCGCAGCCAAGATACTCGGGGGGGGCCGATTCCAGCCGATCACGAAAGGCCCTATCGCCGATGACCAGCCCCAGCTTCGAATGCGTGCCTCGACAAAAAACGGCTCCCCTGACAAAGACTCAAGAAGACAGAACGTCAGGGCTTCCCTCGGCGGGGCTCGAGGGTCCTGGAAAGCGAACCCAGGGAGCGAGCACCGAAATTGAAATCCGCCCCCATTGCGGCGTTCCCCTCGCCCAAGGTGAGGGGGAGACGGGGATCGCCATCACGAATGGGCATGGGCTTCGCGCGGTCGGCGGACGCTTGACGCAGGGAACACCCGCCGAGGCCGTGGGGACGCTGGGCCTGGGAACCGAAAATATCATCAGCACTATCTACCAGCCCTTGGGGATAGGACATATAAGCCGTCTTCCGGCACAACCTGTGAAGTACTTCACAGCGCCTAGCCAGTTCCTTGGGAATCCTGGAAGCATTCGACCAAGCGAAGGAGCCGGACACTAAATGCGCGAATTGGGCCTGAATTCATTGACGATCGACTGGCCGGAGCGCCCCTCTGTTACGGGCCTTTGGGCGGGGTTCCGTGAGTGGCTGGAAGGATTGCCGGTCACGCTGCTGCTGCTGGGAGGCATGGGGCTCTGCCTCTTCGGGAGCTTCGCGGCGTTGCTCCGTTATCCGGCGCTGCTTGGGAAGGCGGATCCTACGGGCCAGGCCTTGGCCTCCATCGTGTATTCCTCGGAGCTGTGGGCGGTCCCGGAAGGCAGCCCGGCCCTGCTCGCCATCGCAATCACCAGTCTGAACTGGCTGTGGAGCATGAAGATCGGGATGGGCTT
>DUCT01000149.1:917-1740 GCA_012959665.1 Myxococcales bacterium
CATTTCTCAATCAGGTGAAGGGAAGCCTGATGGGCGCACCCGCAGGCGTATGCGTGAATTGCGCGGTTCCGGTGGTCTGCGGGATCTCGCGGGGAGGGTCGGTTCCCGTGGAGACTCTGCTCTCTTTCATGTTCAGTTCGCCGACTTTCAACGTCGTGGTGGTTTTCATGGTTTGCTCCGCCTTGCCCTGGCAGGTGGCCGCGCTCCACTACGTGCTGGTCTTGACCCTGATCTTCGCGGTCGTACCTTGGATCCTCCGCCGTGCGGAGCACCGGGGTGAGGGTGCAGGCAGGGGGTCGATGCAGGGCTCACCCGAAGCAACGCAAGCCTGTTCCATCTCTCCCTCGGCCTCGTCGGGGCGAAGCGTCGCGGAGCAATGCGCTGAAGTCTTCCGCAGCTACGGCCAGAACATCCGACAGTTGGCTGCAGCCACGGTTCCTTTCATGCTTATTGCCAGCGTGTTGAGTGCGGCCGTAGCGCTTTGGGTCCCCTTCGATGTGCTCTTCGCCGAGGTCTCCGTGGCTCGACTCGCGCTGGTGGCGGTGATCACCACGCTTCTGCCCGTGCCCATTGCCCTGGACGCCATGCTGGCCCGCGAACTTTTCGCCAGTGGCGTACCCATCGCCTACGTCTTCGTCTGCCTCTTTACGCTGGGAACCTTCAGCGTACTCCCGCTGGTCTTTCTGTGGAGGGAGGTTTCGAAGCGGATCGCGCTGGAAGTGGCGGCGGCTCTGTTCGTCCTCGGCTGTGGCGGAGCGCTCTTCCTAGAGTCTCTGTCCCTGAGCTGGACTTGATTCCCGCTCCCCCAGTCGGCTCTTGCCTG
>DUCT01000149.1:1860-2800 GCA_012959665.1 Myxococcales bacterium
CGTTTAGTGGAGTCTCGTGCTGGAACGATTTCCCGTCACGGGATCCCCTAGGGATTTAACATAACGCCCAGACTCGGACGTTGTGCCAGAAGCCAGCTTGAATGTCCTATCCCCCCGAGACGATTCGCCGGTCTTCGACGATAACCGTCTTGCCGGATTCGACCACTCGGTCGCCGTCGAATACCTGCCCCCCCTGAAATCGAGTTCGAGTCACATCCGGTCCCGCGCGAGTCCTGGCCGGGCTCCTCGGGAGGATCGCGCAGGGCGGCTTCGAGTCCGGATCTCGTCATGGGTTCGAAGTTACAGAATGGATCCGGGCGAAACCATACGAGGCTAAAGAGAGTCGCAACCTTGCCATCGGCCGATGGTGGGCGAATTGAAACGTTGCGATCGCACGCCTTCGAGGTCGACGGTGGCTTGACGGCTCGTCCCCGGTGGTGTCAGATACTGGGCACCTCCGGTCCCTCGAAGGATTTGCTGCGCCCTAGCGCATCGCTCGCAGGAGCGAGACGGGGCATCGGTGCGTGAGCCGGCGCGGCTTCATCAGCAGTGTCGGACTCCGGAGGAGGGGCGAGCAGGGAGTACAGCTTTTTTCGCAAGGTGAGCGACCGAAACGGCTTCTGGATGAAGACCGTCTGGCCGTCTTCGACTGTCGCCAGTTCATGAATTCGCTCGCTGTAGCCGCTGCAGAGGACAGCCGGGAGGTCCGGTCGAATCTTCCGAATCGCCTCCAGAGCTCGAATCCCATCCATTTTTGGCATCGTGAGATCGGAAAAGAACGCGACGAAATGGTCAGGCTCTCGGGAAAAACGCCATATCGCGTCTTGTCCATCATCCGCTGTAATCACATGGAAACCCATATTCTCGAGCATCCTTTTGGCCACCGCCTGCACGGCGGGCTCATCCTCGGCCAACAAAATGGTCCCGGAGCCCTGCCACT
>DUCT01000149.1:2870-3252 GCA_012959665.1 Myxococcales bacterium
GGTGTGGCTACCCACCTCGCTGTCGATAAGGATCGAGCCGCCATGGGATCGGACGATTCCCTGCACGGCCGCGAGGCCCAATCCGCGTCCGGTGAACTTGGTGGTGAAAAAGGGGTCGAAGATCTTTTTGATCGTGTCGGCGTCCATGCCGATCCCATCGTCGGAGACCTCGAAATAGACACCGGCGATCGTTTTTCGTTCGCAAGCTCTCTCGCTGGACTCAAAGTTTCCTTTCTTGACGTTGGCTACGCAGAGATCACAGGGCATCGGGCAAACATCGGCGGTGCTTTCCCCGGTACGAAGCTGAATTTCGCCTCCGTCCTTGCCGATTGCCTCGGAGGCGTTCTTGATCAGGTTCAATACGACCTGGCTGATCTGTACC
>DUCT01000150.1 GCA_012959665.1 Myxococcales bacterium
CTCACTGGAAACTCACTGGAAGGCTCTAAGGCCTGTTTTGGGGTTCTAAGTGCCCTAGGAGCCAGCTAGAGCGGTCTGGACGCGGGTTCGATTCCCGCCGCCTCCACCACTCAACACCATCGTGTTGCTCGCCCGCACCCGCTGGCAGTTTCGGCGCGCCATCGCCGCGCTGCACGAAGAGATCGCCGCGCTCGGCTGACACCCTCACCACCTTCACCGGGTGAAGCGCTTCATTGGGCGCACTACTCATGGTTTTGATTTTCTCGGCTACCAGATCCGTGCGGGGGCGAGGCTTCGGCCTTCCGCCGAGGGCCTGCGCCGCCGTGAACGTGCTCGCCAGCTTTATGAGCGAGAGGGCGACTGGCAACGCCTTCTTTAGATCGTGTTGCGTTGGTGGCGTTGGCACCTCGGTGGCCTTGACGGAATCGTCTGCTGGAAAGGAGGCGTCAAACGCACCTTGTACCACGTCCTGACTCACCTGCGCCTGAAGCATCCGCCCGGATGAAACCAGCGGGACCGGACCCCTCTGCGAGCGAGTCCGGGCACCATGGTCTCAGGACAGAAGAGTCAGGAGCGATTGCGCCTACCTCCCGACCACGAAAGGCCGGTTAGACCGAGGCTGAGAAGGAGGGCGGTGGAGGGTTCGGGAACAAGTGTCCACTGGGCGTACACACCGTTCTGCCAGTACCCAGAATCCGGGGAAGCCCCGGGAGCGACCACGCCGCCGCTTGTGTTATTGAAACCCCCACCCGACCGATATTCATTACGCCATGCGAATACGTTAAGAGACGGATCATGAATGCTTAGTGGTCCAACCCAGTATGGGGTAAACACGTAACACGTAGGGTGTAATGAAGTGCAGCCGTTAACGCTACCTGCATTCATCGACGCCCCTCCCCCCTCAAGCAGCATAAAAGGGCCGAGAACTTGCTGAGTCAACTCTGCCGCAGCGTTGCTGACAGGCCCCCATTTATTTCCATTTCCAGAACCCCACGTGAAGTCATTATAATCAACACACCCGTTGTACAAATCAATGCACGTTCCATCGAGGAACTGAACGTCGTATAAATTGCTGCCAACCAGGACGTCCGACGCGCCCATCAACTGCCCGCCGACGACATTGAGCGTCACAGCCTGCGCGCCGCCCGCCATCAAAACCAATACAACCGCCAGCACAACCTTCCGCATACCAAACCCCTTCCGTTGGGTGAGTGAAGTGAAGCCCCAGACTCTCACGGGCAGGCACGGAAGGCTGTGAACTTGATTACACCCTCAGCAAGTTCGAGAGCGGCCTAGCGGGGCCTCGGGCAGAACCGCAGCGCGGGCTCCGACACGGTCGTACGGCCGCATGGGGATGACACCCCGTCCGCCCACGTCGAGCGCGTACTCGCGGTCGTCATTCCCCTCATCCGGCTCGGCCGGGCTGGTTCAACCAGCTCAAGCGTTTATCCCCGCCCTTTGCCATCCCGCGGAACAACAACATTGCGCAAGCAAAGATTCCCGCGGTGTAGCCGATCAAGCCAGCGGTCTGCGGAATGATAAGCAGGCCCGCGATGAACTGCGCGATGATGGAAACATACAAGATTCTGGCTACAAAAAGACGTGAGCGATTGCGGATGAAACGGGCACCGGCTGGGGCCCCGATGACCACGATGGGCAGACAAACCCACCAGTAGTTCCAAGCGTCCTCGGACATGCCGCCGCCTACGTTGGCTTTCCAAAGAAAGCCCACTACCGCGTTGATGGCCATCAGAATCACCGAGGTGGGGGTGGCGATTTTTTCGGAAATTCGGAAGCGTAGAACGAGCAGGGAGAAGATCAGGATGTCGAGGCCGCTGCCCGTCATGCCGCTGATGGCGCCGCCGATGATGCCTGTTCCCACCAATAGGAGTGAATGCCGAGGTCCGAAGCTTTCGATCTCAGTGCGAACTTCCCGCTCAGGGGCGCGGTTGATCCAGTAGAGGGCGAAGGAGAACGCAAGCCAGATGGCGAGGAATGTCACCTTGGTCTCTCGAGCTGGTAGGTAGGGACTGATGAACTCGATGCCGATGATGACTCCCAGGGCTCCGCCAATGCTGGCCCAACAAAGGGCCCGGCGCTCGATCGGGATGCGTGTGTACAGAATCGTGACCGCGGCGGCCGTCATGCCAACGGCCTGGATCATCAGGGAGAAATCCCGCGCCACGTGGGGGGGGATCTCAAACATCATGGTCATGACCGGGAAAGCCACGGCGCCTCCACCCTCGCTGGTGGCCCCCGCGATGAACGAGCCGAGGGTCATGGTGATCGACATGAACCAGTTTTCTCCGAACAGACCCCAGCGGTCGCCCGCGTTCATCCCTATCAGCCAGAGGATCCAGACAATGGCAGCGGTGGCAAACACCGAGAATTTGGCTGGGCGGGAAGGAGAGGGCCCGGTGGGAAGCCGGAGCAGGCGAGTATCGGCGCCTCGCAGGGCGACCAGGGCGGGCACGGAATGAAGCCATGCCTCCAGAGTGCGAAGGCCAGAACGGGCGTAAGACGTCGTGTTCAAGTGCTGCATGAAGGCGATGCGGCGGGCTTGGGAGTACACGTCATTTCCTCTTCCGGCTGGGGAACAGCCAAACGCTGTCGCCTTCTGTTGGGTGAGTGACCCAAGCGCCATACGAGAAGACAGTCGCGGTGGGTGGCTCGATCGGATCACCGAAGGACCGAGAAGGCGGCGGTCTCCCCCCCTTAGGTGATTCCAGGCGATCTGGGGCCGGAGCGCGGCCATGGGCGGGGCGCGAGCCTGGCGGTTTGGGGAGTGCTCGAGGCTGTCGAGGACGCCCAGGATGACGGGCGGGCGGACCACTCCAGTCTCCGTTCGGTTCCTCGGCGACCCGCGTTCAGCCGACTCTTCCCCCATGCCCACCAGCAATGGGCCAAGCTCAGGGCGAGTATTCTTGGTGCCCCGCTGGCTTCAGCCAAGCATAAATTTCCGCCGCGGGACCCGGCGTGGATGCCACTGTCTGCCGGACCGCTTCGGGAAGAGGTGTGCTCTCTGAACGCGCCTCCAGCGCCTGTACCCAGCCCTTCAGGGCCACAGCAAGCACGGACAGCGCAAAGGTGTCCCCCGGACAGCGTCCTCGGCCCAACCCGAACACAACAGTCGGGTGCTTCAAGGGTTTGCCGTCCTTGACGAAGCGCGCCTTCGCACCATTCACCGGACAAAACCTCCGCGCATCGAAGGACAGCGCATCCCTGAAAACGGTGGGATCATGAT
>DUCT01000151.1 GCA_012959665.1 Myxococcales bacterium
GTCTCCGATTCCAGACGGCAGACTCCCAGGACTCTTCCATCAATGCCTCGTGCCGTCTGTGATATTAGGAATCAAGCCGGACAATTTTTATTAGCTTAGCTTTTCAAGCAGAACCTCGTACGGCGTTTTTCCTTTGTGTGCTCCATGGGGCCGATCATTGTTGTAGAAACGCTCCCACACGGCGAGTTTCTTATCCAGATCCACATCGTCCTTGTAAGTGAGGAGCTGATAGAACTCATCCTTGTCGCCTGTTCACTTGGACATCGACCCTCGGCTTCCCCCTTTGACTTCTAGCATGGGCTACCGGCATGGACTTGCAGCATGGACTTCTAGCATCCGCTTCCACCATGGACTTCTGCCAGCGCGAAGGACCCAAAATCCGCCCGGCCACTCCACCCAGACATTGAGACCTGCCGGACATGAGCCTGCTCGAAAAGGTGGGCCCGGCGACCCCCTTCACCCGGGAAGCCACTGCTCGTGAGACGACTATGATTGGGGCATTGCTAGGGATGCACTCCTAGGCAGAGACAAGCTGAAATCTGTGGACCCAAACCAGATGCTCGGGATCCCACTCCATGCCTTTGTGCATCCTGGCAATCAGCGACTTGTAGGCATCCAAATCCTCAAAGCCTTCCTTGCGCGCCTCTACTTCGCCCATGTCACCCAGGCGGTCGTGAGTCAGGGACGTAATTTCAAAGCTCTCTCCGTCCAGTTCGAACAATTCACCCGGATAACCGTACACGCCGTTCCGACGTTGTTCGGTCTTCTCTCCCTTCAACGCAGAGCGAACAAGCATTGCGTGGCGTACCAAACGGTCAATCGAGCATGTTTTTTCGGGATAATCGCTCACTAATCAAGCTCCAATTCATCTATTTCGAAAGCCATGATGGCCTTTGCATCGACAAGCAGACAACTGAGCTCAGACACTCTGATCTCTACCACTCGCCGTGTCAGCCGCTAGATAGGCCGGACCAAACGTCCGTGGACCTTGGGGCATGTGGGCTCTTGGCGTATGTGGGCTCTTGGCGTATGTGGGCTCTTGCCTTGCCTTTCCGTGCCTTGCGAGCGGCAATTTGAGTCTACTGTGTTGAGTCAGTCTACCGCGTTCCCTGATCGAAAAATAGAATGATCGCCAAGTGTCAACCGACTAATAGGACGTTGGCCGACCAAACCTTCGCATCCTTCTAGGCCTGCCATGTAGACCTGCCGCACAATCCTGCCCCGCAGCCCTGCCAGGCAATTGCCGCGAACCCGTACAATTCCACGCGCAATTCGGACCCCAAGCGGCGCGCCTCTAGCCGCCCGCGCGTAGCCCTTCGAGTTCGTCCCATCGCGCATACGCCGCTTCGAGCTGCCCGGCGATATCGGCGACTTGTGCGTGCAATAGGACCTGTTCTGCCGCATCACTCTTATAGAAGTCGGGCTCACTGAGCCGTGCGACGAGCTTGCCGTGTTCAACTTCGAGGTGTTCGATCTTGGACGGCGCTTGCTCGAGCTCACGCGCCTCCTTGAATCCGAGCTTCCGGGGCTGCTGCTTTCGTCTCGCTTTTTGTCCTGAATCACTGGGCCGAGATGGCGCAGAATTCGCTTCGACCTTCGCGCGACTCCGTAACCAGTCGGAGTATCCCCCGACGTATTCCTGAATTTTCCCATCGCCCTCGAATACCAGAGTCGAAGTCACCACGTTATCGAGGAAGGCCCGGTCATGGGAGACCAACAAGATTGTTCCGCGATAGTCGATGAGCAGTTCTTCGAGCAACTCGAGGGTCTCAATATCAAGATCATTGGTCGGCTCATCAAGGACAAGCAGGTTCGCGGGTTGGGCGAACAGTCGCGCCAGAAGCAGCCGATTATGCTCCCCCCCCGAGAGTGCCTTCATGGGCGTTCGAGCCCGATCGGGACTGAACAAAAAATCCTGCAGATAGCCCACGACATGGCGGCGTTCGCCCTGAACCTCGACGTACTCTTGTCCCCCGGCAAGGTTCTCAATCACCGTTTTCTCGAGCTCGAGGGCAGCCCGTAGCTGATCGTAGTAAGCGACTTCAAGCTTGGTGCCCAAACGAACAGACCCTGAGGTCGCCGTGAGTTGGCCCAACAAAAGGCGCAACAGAGTTGTCTTGCCCACGCCGTTCGGCCCCACGAGGCCGATGCGATCCCCTCGCATAATGCGCAGGGAAAAGTCCGAAACCAGGGGAGATTCGCCGGCGCTCCAGGCGTACGAGAGATGTTCGGCCTCAGCGACGAGTTTGCCAGAGGACCGACCTGTGTCCAGGGAGAGGCGGACTTTGCCCTCCACCTCTCGCCGCTTGGCCCGCTCATCACGCATGGCTACCAGAGCGCGGGCCCGCCCTTCATTCCGAGTTCGGCGAGCTTTGATGCCCTGGCGAATCCACGCCTCTTCCTTCGCAAGCTTCTTGTCGAAGAGGGCAGCGTGACGGGCTTCCTCTTCCAATGCTGCGGCCTTCTTCACCAAGTAGGTTGGGTAATCCCCTGCCCATGAAGTGAGAGTTCCTCGGTCGAGTTCGACAATCCGCGTCGCCAACCGCCTCAACAGGGAGCGATCATGGGTCACGAAGAGCACCCCACCTCGATATTCCAGCAGTTGATCCTCGAGCCACTGAACCAACTCGATATCGAGGTGATTTGTGGGCTCGTCGAGAAGCAGCAGGTCGGAATCACCCACGAGCGCCCGAGCCAGAGCGACCCGCCTCTGCCACCCGCCAGACAGTGTCCCGACACGTGCATCCGCTGAAAGACCGAGCCGATCCAAGATTTGATCCACTCGTTGGCTCAGGCTCCAACCATCACACGCGTCAATTTGGTGCTGAAGTGCTTCCATTCGTCCGAGCAATGACTCGTCGTCCGCAACCCCGTGGGAGACACGATGAAACTCGGCGAGCAATCGCCCGGTGTCGGCGAGACCCGCGGCAACAACATCAAACACGGTCGCCTCGTGGTCTTCGGGGAGATCCTGGGAGAGTCGCGCCACCGAAAGACCTGGCTTTCGCCAGATGTCACCCGCGTCAGGCACCACCCCGCCCTCGACAATTTTGAGCAGGGTCGATTTGCCGGCGCCATTGCGCCCAATCAAACAAACCCGCTCGCCGGGCTCAATTTGAAAAGCC
>DUCT01000152.1:0-11563 GCA_012959665.1 Myxococcales bacterium
GAGAGCATGTAGACCTTCTCGTCCAGGCTGAGGTCTTCGATCCACGCTTCGATCTGGGCTTCCTGCTCGGCCGGGGTCGCGCCCTTTTGAATCGCCATCCCACTCCTCAGCCTGGGCTGCTGCGATCGTCCGGAATTTCTCACGCGAGACCGTCGAACTAATTCTGTCGCAACCCAGGAAGGGTAGGGCACGGCGCATCCGCTGTCTGTCTGGCGTCGTCCGTCTGGTATGGCTCGGCAAGGCGTTGGGCCAGGGCGCCCGAATCTTTCCCGCCTAGGGAATGGGCGAAATTGGGTAGCCTTCGCCCATGACGACTGGTCCGGGCGAACTCATCGCACTGCGAAGCAGAGTGGGGAATGCGGAGCTAATACTGGCTCCGGCGATCGGCGGGAGCGTGGCTACCTATCGCATAGGCGGGGAAGATGTCCTGCGTCCCGCATCAATCGAAGCCCTCGAAGAGAGGGACCCCCGGGGCCTCGCGGCTTTTCCGCTCTTTCCGTTTTCGGGGCGCATCGAGAACGGATGTTTTCAGATGGGCGATCGAGAAATTTCCCTCGAGCTGAATTTTTTGCCCGAGCCCCACGCCATTCATGGCCACGCCTGGCAGAGTCCTTGGCGGGTGAGTGCGCAGGGTTCCGACTCCGCGACCCTCGACTTTGACTACGGAGGCGGGGACTGGCCGTGGGCCTACCGCGCGCGCCAGGTGTTCGTGCTTGGGGCCGATGATCTGTCGCTCACGCTCTCCCTCTCCAATCGAGGGCAGACGGAAATGCCCGGAGGCCTCGGTTGGCATCCGTACTTCCCCAAGGCAGGGGCGGTTCTTTCGGCGAATGTCCAGACCCTTTGGCGGTCGGAAGAAAACGGCATCCCGGTCGAGCCCAGTCCCCTCGACCCGGCCTGCGACCTTCGGGAAACCCGCTCGGTGGCAGCGCTGGATCTTGACAACGCCTTCAAAGTGGGAGGCGGTCCCAGTCAGCTGGCCTGGCCCGAACGACGCCTCAAAGCAACCCTCGACGCCAGCGACACACTCGGCCACCTGGTGGTGTTCACTCCTGTCGCCCAGGACTACTTCTGCGTGGAGCCGGTGAGCCACGCGCCCAATGCGATCAACAGCCCGCTGCCCCCGGAAACCACGGGTCTCCGGGTGCTGAATCCCGGCGAAACCATGTCGGCGAGTCTCAAAATCGCGTGGACCCGAAGCTGATTGTCCAGGATGGGCCCGAGGAGAGCGATGGATTAGCGCCGAGGCAACGGCCAGGGTGTTGTGGCCTAAGCGTCGGGCTCTTCGGAACCGCTATTCAAGATTGCTCTCGCCCGCGCTTCATCGGCAGGGGCGACCATCAGGCGGACACCCCGGGCAAAATCCAGATTTGGCAAACCACCGCCGGCATCGTCGGAACGAATCCACGCGTCGATTTGCTCCGATGCCAAGAGTGAAACCGCGGCCTCGGCGAAGGCCTTGTCAGAAAAAGTCTCGACCACCACTTCGACTTCCGTGCCCATGCTCCACCCCCAAAACCGCTTGATCCGTGGATTCGGATTGCGGCTTGAGTAAGCCTAGCCCGGCAGAGAATCCTGCGCGGCAGGGTCGGGCCCGAAGCGCCCGGGTCGGTCCGTCGGGGGCTGGCAGCCAAAGCCCAAGCTCTCTGACTAATTCGGATCGCTCCGAGCAAGAGGGCGATTTGGTAGCGGGGGTGGGATTCGAACCCACGACCTCCGGGTTATGAGCCCGACGAGCTACCGGACTGCTCTACCCCGCAACAAAATCGGAGGCTATTGATAGGCGGCGCAGGGGCAGATGTCAACGCTCGGCGTGAATGCATCTTCATCCATGTGGCCGAGGTCTCCTCAATCAATCTTGGAAAACGGTTCAGTCCACGGCCCGGGACCCGAACCGACCGGGACCTCGAAGTGCTTTCCGGGCGGTGTTTTCGCGGCTGGGGCGGGGGGAGAAGCTTCCTGATAAGTGCGTCTCGTTGACCCGAGAGGCAGGCGCGGCGGGCGGGCCACCCTGGTGACGTCCCCCGGACCTTCGAGGTCGAATGGCTGTTTTTAGGCCGAGTTGCTCTCAAGGATGTGGATGCCGCAAGCTGAAGCAAGTCCGATCACGTGAGCGAGTCCGACCTTGGCGCCCTCGATCTGCCGGGGTCCGGCCTCGCCGCGAAGGTGGTGACAGACCTCCCAGACATTGGCGATGCCGGTCGCCGCGATGGGATGCCCCTTGGACTGCAGGCCTCCCGAAACGTTCACGGGAGTGGTGCCCGTACGCCACGTTGCCCCGGACTTGAAGAAGTCAACCGCGTTGCCCTCTTCGCACAGCATCAGGTTGTCATAGTGCACCAGCTCGGCCGTCGCGAAACAGTCGTGCAATTCGACCAGGTCGAGGTCTTCGGGGCCTACGCCAGCTTGCTCGTAGGCTTGCTTGGCTGCGGCGCGGGTCAGGGTATTGACGTTCGGTAGCACCTGGCAGGCCTCTTCGTAGGGATCGCTCGTGAGGATCGACGCAGAGATCTTGACTGCGCGTCGCTGCTGCTCTTGGGAAAGGGTTTTGAGCTTGGATCCGCTGACCAGGACCGCAGCCGCGGCGCCGTCGCAGTTCGCCGAACACATGGGCCGGGTGTTTGGATAGGCGATCATGAGATCGCCCATAATTTGTTCGAGGGTCATCTCCTTGGAGTAGGCCGCGAGGGGGTTGAGGGTCGAGTGAGAGTGGTTTTTTCTCGAGATCTCAGCAAAGAGTTCAAAGTTGGCGCCGCCGTACTTGTGGTTGTACTCCATGCCGATTTGGGCGAAAACGCCGGGCATGGTGTCTGTGCCGATTCGGCCATCGACCCCCGCGACGGCTCCGTAACGTCCCGAGCGTTCCCACTCCTTGCCGTCGCTCTTGCGCGAGCCGCCGGCCAGGAGTCCGGCCCCGGCGAGTTTCTCGACGCCCACGGCAAGCCCGAAATCGGATTCACCGGCCTTGATGGACATGCCGACAACCCGGAGGGCTGTTGCCCCGGTCGCGCACGCGTTGGAAACGTTGTACGCGGGGATTCCCGTCTGTCCGCAGGCTTTCTGGATCACCTGGGCGATGGGCATAGCCCCTCCCATCAGGTTTCCGGCGGCGATGATGTTCATGTCCTTCATCGTGACTCCGCCGTCGGCGAGAGCCGCCAGAGTGGCTTCCGTGGCAAGGTCGACGGTGTCGAGTTCCTTGTGCTTGCCGAACTTCGTCATCTTGATGCCGAGAATGAAAACGTCTTCCGAGGCCATGTGGGTTCTCCTGGATTGATTCGATTGATTGATCGGGCCCGGTGCGACCCGCTAAAAATCACGCAGTAAAATCGCTTGTAGCTAATCGCTTGTAAATAAGCGCTTGTAGATAAGCGCTTGTAGATAGTCGCTTGTAGATAGTCGCTTGTAGATAGTCGCTTGTAGAAAAGCGCTTGTAGATAATCGCTTGTAGATAATCGCTTGTAAAAAGTCGCTTGTAAAAAGTCGCTTGTAAAAAGTCGCTTGTAAAAAAAGTTTCTTGAAAAGAATGAAACGCGCTTAGGCCGCCGGCTCGAATCCGAAATTGATCGCTTCGACTCCCTGCTCATCCTTCCCGATGGGGAAGGTGGTCAGTTTGACCGGCATGCCGAGCTTCACGTGGTCTGGGGAAGCTTCGACATTCACAATGTTTCCCCGGACAGTCGTGCCGCCACAGTCGATGATCGCCGAGACGAACGGCACCTCGATTCCCGGAGCAGCGAAGGCCACGATGGTGAAGGACCGGACCTCGCCTTGGGTCGGGATATCCACTGATTGAAACTCGGTTCCCGAGCAGCCCGCGCAGGCGTTTCGACGGTCGAAAAAGCGCGCGCTGCAGGATTTGCATTCATGAGCGACCAGATGGGGGTCGTCACCCAAGGTCAGGTAGTTAACGAACGGAATGGCGTTGGACAAAGTGACTCCTTCTTGGGGCAGCACACTTATTGGCGCCCGTTTTTTTCTGGGTTGAGGTTACCGTGGATCGGCGCCGGGAGAAAGCGTGCTCGGAGGGCGCCCCGGGGCGCTGATGCCGGGTGAGTCAGACGATTCGGCTGTCCTTCTTGCCCCAGTAGCGATCCTTCAAGAGGCGCTTGTAAAGCTTCCCTGTCGGGTGCCTGGGGAGTTGTGCCTCGAAATCCACCGATCGGGGGCACTTGAAATGAGAAATCTTCTCGTTGCAGAAGTCGATGAGTTCCTGTGCGAGTTCGGGGCTTGCATCAGCCGTGTCGAGGAGTTGGACGACCGCCTTGACCTCCTCCCCGAAGTCCTCGTTGGGTACTCCGATGACGGCGACGTCGGCGACTTTCGGATGGGTGATCAGGATGTTCTCCGTCTCCTGGGGATAGATGTTGACACCCCCCGATATGATCATGTGAGCCTTGCGGTCGGTGAGGTAGAGGAACCCGTCTTGGTCGAGGTAGCCGATGTCACCCAGGGTCGAGTATCCCTGGGGGCTGAGACTGTCGGCGGTCTTCTCCGGAGCATTGTGATATTCGAAGACCGCGTCACTCTCGAAAAAGATCCCACCGGCTTCACCGGTGGGAAGTTCCTCGAATGCATCATTGAGGATATGTACCGTTGCGGTTAGGGGTCGGCCCACGGATCCCTTGTGGGCGAGCCACTCTTCGGAGTTGAGCGCGCAGAAGCCGTTTCCCTCGCTCCCCGCGTAATACTCGTAGATGACCGGACCCCACCAATCGATCATCGACTCCTTGATTGGAATCGGACAGGGGGCCGCGGCATGGATCGCCACCTTGAGGCTCGATACGTCGAAGCGCGCCCGCTCTTCTTCCGGAAGCTTCAACATGCGTACAAACATGGTGGGTACCCATTGGCTATGGGTCACGCGATATTTCTCGATCAGGGCCAGGGAGTCGATGGCGTCGAACTGCTCCATCACCACGACCGTGATTCCCATACGTTGACAGGCCAGCGTGAAGGCGAGGGGCGCGGCGTGGTAGAGCGGTGCGGGCGAGAGGTACACCGAGCTTTCGACCACACCGTAAAGGCCCGCGAGGACCATCGAGATCGGATTCGGAGCGCCCATGGGCCCTTCGGGCAGGGGATGTTTGATGCCCTTCGGCCGCCCGGTGGTGCCCGACGAGTAGACCATAGGGGCCCCTTCTGACTCCTCGTCGAGGGGTGTCTTCGGTTGGCTGGCTAGGGCCGTCTGCCAGGATTCGTAGCCCGGGATGGGATCTCCGATCATGTAGCGAGCGATGAGATTGGGACAATGACCAACCAGTCCTGCGGCGATCTCTCGTTTTGCGTCCGACGTGATAAAGACTTTGGCATCGCAGTCGTCCACGATGTACTCCACCTCCGGGGCGGTGAGTCGCGAACTGATCGTGGTGAAGTAAAGGCCACTGCGTTGGGCACCCCAGCAGATGACAAAGAACTCCTCGTGGTTCTCAAGGCAGAGAGCAATGTGGTCCCCGCGCCGTAGACCCAGGGATTGAAAATGTTGAGCGGCTTGGTTGGAGCGCTCGTCGAGTTCCCTGTAGGTCAGCTGCCGGCCACTTTGGGCCATGATGCAGGCAGGCTTGTCCGGGGTCTTCTCGGCGTGGATGGCGGGGTACATTGCTTTTTCCTCTTGTGCCTGAAGGGAGGGCGGATCGCGAAGGCGACGGGTCTACCGAATCGGTGAGTTCGGGGGAATTGGGCTATCGGGCCGTGGAGCGCGCCGATGAGGAATCGCGTTGGCGCGTTGCAGGAAATTTTCGAGATCGAGAGCCACTGCGACCGGCGAGATCCTGACAGCGTGTGGAAACCCAGAGCCATGGGGCCATCAATAGGTAAATCCGCCGAGGCCGGAGAACTCCGACTTCAGGTGCCAGACTTTGTTCTCCTGGTTTTGGGACCAGGACTGGCGCTCCTTGACCTTGAACTCCACCGGGTTCGTCATGCTGTAGGCCCGGTATGTGACCTCGATGGTCGCGCTCTCGCGTGTCTCCTGGTTCTCGAAGATCCACTCCCCAGCGGTCCAATCCGTGAACCGGCCCTCGTCGAAATCGGGCATCTGGGCCAGATAGGTGGCCCTCTCGGCGGGTGTTATAAAGGCGGAGGCCTCGTCGAATTTCGACCAGCGCACGGCGTCCGTATACACCTTGTGGGCCTCGGTTAAGGTGAAATTGTTCCCCATGGGATCGTTGGGAGCGTACTCGCCATACGCGCAGGCCAGGCCTCCGCAGAGCAGGCTGCCAAGAACAAGCAGGCGAATCGAGCGGGACTCCATGGGCATGCTGAGGCTCCTTCGGTATTCGATGCGGTTGCGTCGGTGGATCCGGCACTTCCCGGGTGTTCGAGGTGAAATCTTGGCTGACCGGAGCCGTGATATGCTTCGTTCCACGCCAGATGGCGCCCTGACGTGTAGATCAATGGCGGGAGAAAGGGAAGGAACAGGTTGCTTCTTGGCATCGATATCGGAGGCAGCAAGATTGCCTACGCGTTGGCCGATCCGGCGGGGGAAATCCTGGCACGCCGGCGCCGTCCCACCGAGCCCACAGGGAACCCGGAGCAGGACCTCGCGGGCATCGCCGATGACGCGCGCGGTCTGCTTGCCCAGGCCGGGGTGGGAGAGGGAGACCTCCTCGGGATTGGGGTCTCGGTTCCCGGTCCCCTGGACATCGACCGGGGGAGGGTCGTCCGACCCCCGAACCTGGCGGGTTGGGAGGCCGTGCCCGTCGGGAAAATTCTCCAGACCGAATTTGGCTGCCCCGTGGCTCTGGAAAATGACGCCAATGCAGCGGCTCTGGCCGAGTACCGCTTCGGCGCGGGGCGGGGCTGCCAGGATCTGGTCTATCTCACCATGTCGACGGGGGTGGGGGGGGGAATCATTCTCGGGGGTCACCTGCACCGGGGGCGCATGGGGACCGCCGGTGAACTGGGCCATACCCCCGTGGAGTGGCCGGGTGAACCCTGCGCGTGCGGACTCCGGGGGTGCCTTGAAGCCTACCTGGGCGGTGTGGCGCTGACCCGGCGCCTGCGGGCGCAAGTGCCCGAGACCTCGGCCTGCGTGGCCCTGGCCGGAAGCCCCGAAGCGGTCTCGACTGTGCACTGGGTCGAGGCTGCTCGAGCGGGCGATCCCTGGGCGCTGGCGGAGATGGACCGATTCAATCACCACTTGGCCCAGGCCATCGTGCACCTGGCCTTCAGTCTGGCCCCGGAGGTCGTGGTGTTGGGCACAATTCCGATCGCCGCGGGGGACGCCCTGTGTTTCGATCCGGTCCGAAAGCACGTGGCCGAGCGAATCTGGCCCCATCAGGCCCCCTACATGAAAATCGTCCCAGCCGAGTTAGGTGACGACCTCGCCTACCGGGCCGGACTCTGTGTAGCCCTCGAAGCCATTGGGAAAGACTGAAACCCTTACGAAAAATTAAGGACGAGAGACTGGAGCCGCGCTAGCGAATCGGTCACTCGAATCGGGCTATCGATTCGGGCTATCGATTCGGGCAAAGTCCCCCGAGCCGTGTCCGGGGGAACCTCTCAAGGGGCGACCGAGCCAGCTTCCCAGCGTGCCTCTGCCTCGGCGCGCAGAGCTGCAAAGCCGCCCTCGAGAACGGCGCGCCGGGCCCGTTCGAGCAGGGCCAAGTAGAAGCGCAGGTTGTGGAGCGCCGCCAGGCGCGCGCCCAGGGCTTCGCCGCAGCGGACCAGGTGATTCAAGTAGGCGCGGCTATACGACCGACAGGTGAGGCAATCGCATTCCGGGTCGACCGGTCCGTCGTCGGTTTTGAAGCGCGCGTTCTTGATGTGAAGCACTCCGTCGTGGGTGAAGAGCAACCCGTGCCGGCCGTTGCGGGTGGGCACCACGCAATCAAAGAGATCGACCCCACACGCTACGCCGTCGAGCAGGTCCACCGGGCGGCCCAATCCCATGAGGTAGCGGGGTGCGTCCAGGGGCAGGGCGCCATGGCCCGCGCAAATCGCCTCCACGCGCTCGGCCCGGCTCTCGCCCAAGCCGAGGCCGCCATGGGCATAACCGTCGAACCCGAGGGAAGCGCTGGCCAGGGCGCTTTGGTTTCGAAGGGTCGGGGAGGTGCCCCCCTGGACGATGGCAAAGACCGCCTGATCCCTGCGCTCGCGCGCCTTGGCGGCTCGCTCGGCCCAGCGCAGGGTGCGCTCCATGGCCTGGTTCAGGGCAACGCCCGCCGCTGGGTCCGGGGGCACGCACTGGTCGAGCACCATGGCGATATCGCTGCCCAGGCGCTCCTGAATCGCGATCACGTTTTCCGGCGTCAGTTGGCGCCGCTTGCCGTCCAGGGGCGAAGCGAAGGTCACGCCCTCTTCATCGAGTTTCATGCGATGGGCCAGGGAGGTCACCTGGTAGCCGCCGCTGTCGGTGAGCCACGGTCGCTTCCAGCCTGTAAAACCATGAAGACCGCCCAAGGCTTCGACGGTGGCGTCCCCGGGCCGCTCATGGAGGTGATACGTGTTCGCCAGCAGGATCTGGGCGCCCGCCGATTCGAGGTCCTGGGCGGCGATCCCGCGCACCGCCCCGTAAGTGGCCACGGGCATGAATGTGGGGGTCTGGATCACGCCATGGGGGGTTGTGAGGCGTCCCGCTCGGGCGGTGCCATCCTCGGCCTCGATCTCCATCGCATAGCCTTCGGCGTTCAAAAAAAATCTCTCCGTGGATTGGGGAACGGCTCACAGAATGAGCATGGCGTCCCCGTAGGAATAGAAACGGTAGCCCTTGGCTACGGCCAGCCGATAGGCGGCGAGCACTGCTTCGGTGCCCATGAAGGCCGCGACCAACAACAGCAGGGATGACCGGGGTAGGTGAAAGTTGGTCAGCAGACCGTCCACCGCACGAAAGGGCCGGCCCGGAAGCATGAAGAGTTCGGTCTGTCCCTCGCCCGCAATCAACCGGCCGTCGCGGCCCACGCAACTCTCGAGTACTCGGGTGGAGGTCGTTCCCACCGCGATGATTCGGCCACCCCGAGCTCGGCTGGCCTCGATGGCGTCGACGGTTTTCTGGGGGAGCGTGTAGCGCTCCGCGTGAAGTTTGCCCCGGGCGATGTCTTCCTCCCGGAGAGGCCGGAAGGTGCCCGGTCCCACATGAAGTACGACCTCGGCGGTCCCGATGCCTCGCTCAGCGAGGGCGGCCAGCAAATCTCGGGTGAGGTGCAGCCCCGCTGTGGGCGCCGCCACGGCGCCCGGCACTCGGGCAAAAACCGTCTGATAGCGTTCGTCGTCCTCGCGCCTCTGGGCGTCGCGTGCCTCGGTGGCGGGCCCGGTTTCGGAGGCACCTCGGCGACGGATATAAGGGGGCAGGGGGGCCTCGCCCAGGGCGTAGGGCTCGACGCCGGGCTCAAAGACCAGGCTCACCTCGCCGGCCCGGTGCAGGGCGACGAGTTCCGCCGCCAGACTCTGCGCGCCCCCCGGCGCGTCGAAGACGAAACTCAGGCCCTCGCGCAATCGGCCACCGGTCTGAATCAGGGCCCGATAACGCCGGGTGCTCAGCGACCCTTCGGATGCGAGAAGCAGGGCCTCCGCTCGGCCGCCGCTGGCCTTCCGACCCCGCAAGCGCGCCGCCAGGACCCGGGTTGCGTTGACGATCAGCAGATCGTTCGGGGCGAGCAGGTTCGGCAGGTCGCGGACCGTGCGGTCGTCGACCACGTGTCCTCCCGCGCGCTCCACCACCATCAGGCGCGCGGCATCACGCACCGGCAGCGGGCGCTGGGCGATGCATTCGGCGGGAAGCTCAAACGCGAAGCGGTCCAAGTCGAAGGGCTCGTCCACCGGGGCTCAGGGTTCTTCCATCGCCGGGGGAGAGGGCGAAGCACCCTCTGCGTCCTCGGCAACCTCTGCACCCTCTGCACCCTCGGCAAACCCATCGTCGTCTAACCCAGCGCCGGCGAACGCATCGGCCAGCGCCGCCTCGAGCTCCGGAGCGTCCGCGATGGCGTCGTATGAAAAGAGGACATCGCCCTCCAGCCCCGCGGCCCGGGCAATTTCGATTTGTCGCACCGCCCGCTCGGGGGACCGTGCGAAGAGCCAGACCCCCAGACCGGACCAGATTCGCTGGCGCTCTACGGCGCGGCCAAAACGTTCGAGTTGGTAGCGCAGCAGACGATCGTCCAAGGTGTAGACCATGGGAATGGCCAGATCGATCCACCCCTCTTCCAGCCAGAGGGGCCAGTCCTGGGAGAGGCTCAAGTAGGCGCGATCCGCATAGCTGATCACGGCCGCCGAGATGGCCAAACCCGGGCGGGCCGCCCGAGCCTCGGTGGCGATGGAGGCGACGACCTGGGTGACCTTCTCTCGGCGCCAGTGATCCCAGGCATTGGCATTCACCAGGGCGGAGGGGGAGGGATTCTCCCGATTCCGATAGGGGCCCGACAGTCCGGTTTCCTGCCCAAAGCGCACCCGGGAGGGCATCCCGTAGCCGAAGTCCAGCCCCACTCCAAAGCGCGATCCAGGAACGAAGGGCAGGGCGCCGGGATGCCGCACATAGTCGAGATGCAGACCGTCGAGGGCCGGGTAGCGGAGGACCAGTTCGACGAAGGTGGCGGTCAGGATCTCCTCTACGCCGGGGGCTCCGGGATCAAGATAAATGCCCCGGGTGCCCATGCGGTACCAATCGCCGTCGGGCGCCGGGATTTCGAAATTGGGATAATCCAACAAATTACGCCCCGAGCGGTCTACCAGAACCGCGTCCCGGCCAAGTTTCTGGAGAATCGGTGCCTCGGGGTTGAGACTCAGCGAAAAAACATTGACCCAGGCGTGAACCCGAATTCCTCGGGCGTGGGCCCCGGCGATGAGCGCTTTCAGGGTGTCGACCCCGGTGGCCTCGATCAGGGCGCGATAGGGCGAGGCGTCGGCGAGATCCGAGGCGTACCAACTGCGCCCGCCCCGATAGACCTGGACAAAGAGATCCGAGACACCCAGCCGGGTTGCCGTCTCGAGCAGGGGGGAGAGGCGCGCGGGATCCTCGAGCACCCGCTGGGACCCCTCGGCCAGGACCCAAAGCCCGCGAGGGCGCCACTGGGCTTGCTCTCCGACTCCTGGGCCCGCCTCAGGGGCACCCGGGTGAGCGGCGCCGAAAGCGGGGGAGGGGGGAGGGGGAGTGGGAAGGGGGCGCGAATGATCACATCCCAGGCCACCGGCGGCAGCAACGCCGCAAAGCGCCAGCAGAGTGCTCAAGAATTGGCGGGAAAAGGCGATGACCAAAGAGAGGCGGTTGATCGGAGGGAAACCCAAAGCGGGCTGAACCCTACCCAAGGGAAAGAAGGCCGACAATGGAGCGGCCAAATACAGCACCCGGGGAGCGGCGCGATGCCGCCACCGATAACGTGCGGATGAGAACATGGGCGTTCGCCGGCCGCGAACGCCTTGGTCCGGCACGGAGATCCAGCGTGAACTTGAATCCGGCGGAAAGATCGAAAGCCATGGCGGGAGGCCTTTTTCTCCTGGGCCTGGTTTTGCTCTTGGCCGGTTCCGCTCGGGCGTATCCGCCGGGGCAAGCGCGGGGGGATGCCGCCCAACACGCTCAATCCGATGGACCCGCCGCCGACAAGGTGCTCCGTGCCCGGAACCAGTCACT
>DUCT01000152.1:11629-18310 GCA_012959665.1 Myxococcales bacterium
GCCCAGGAAGCCATCGCCCACGGCGACCGAAGCCACGCGATTTGGCTGTTCGAGCAGGTCATCGAGCGCCACCCGATCGTATCGGACTACGCCGCGCTGCTTCAGGTGCGTTTGCTGCTGGAAGATGGCCGGAGCGATTGGACTGCGCGCGTCGCCGAGGAGGCCCTTCGCCGGCATTCGAACTCGCCGGTTCGCGCCGAAATGTACGTTCTCCTCGGCAATGCCCGGGCGAATCAGCGCGATTCGGAGGCCGCGCTCGCGGCCTGGCGCTCGGCCCTCTCCGAGAGTCGCGACGAAGAGCTGCGGGCCAACGTGCTGCTCTCCATCGCGAGCCAGGAGGAGCGGGCGGGTCTGGATCTTGACGCGGCCACCACCTACACGCTGATCTGGTACGCGCACCCGGCCACCTTTGAGGCCCGGGTTGCGGCGCATCGGTTGGACCTTCTCGAAGAATTGCTCGAGCGCCCACTCCGGAAGGCCACCGACTGGCGGCGACGGGGCGACCGCCTCTTCCGTCAACTTCAGAACGATGAGGCCCTCGAGGCCTACGATCGGGCCCTCGAATTGGGACTCGTGGGACGAGAGGATGACCGGGCCCGCCGCCAGCGCGCCCAGACCCTTTTCAGGCTTCGCCGATACCCCGAGGCCGTGAAGGCATTTGAGTTCTTTCTCCCCAACACTGAAATGGCGATCTGGCACGCTCGGGCCCTGGCCCGGGCGGACCGTGTGCCCGAGGCCATCGAGAAGTTCGAAAAACTCGCCAGCGGGCGACCCTCCCGACACGCCGTGCGTGCGCGTTATCTGGCGGGGGTGCTGCTGGAGGGGAGATCTTTCGATGAGCGGGCGGACGCGCACTTTCGCAAGGTCGAAAGCGCACGCAAGAGCGCCGGCTTGAACGAAGCAGCGGGTTGGCGGCTGGGTTGGTCGGCATACCGCCAGGGCCGATACGACGAAGCGGTGGATTACTTCGACCGCCTCGTTCAGAGCAAAAAAAGGGATCCGATCGGCCAACTGCGCGGGCGCTATTGGCGCGCCCGGGCCTGGGAGGAGGGGGGCGGGGGTGATGCGGAGGCGGAATTCGCGGCACTGGCGACGGAATTCCCGCTCTCGTATTACGGCTGGCGTTCACGCAGCCGAACGGGCGGAACCCTCGCGCCAAAGAAGGTCAAATCCGAGATCATCCAGGGTCGCCGGCGACTGAAAGCCGGGGAGCTTGAACGGCCCCGAATTCTGCTCGAGGCGGGGCTCAACGACGAGGCCCGAACCGAGGTCCAGAGGCTGGCCCGCCGAGTTCGGGGACTCGCCGACCGCCTGGACCTGGCCCATCTGGCCAGCGATACGGGGGACTATCACCTGGCCCATCGAATCATTGTGGAGGGCTACTCGGAGTCCCTTGCCCGGGGACCGGTCCGCCACTTCGAGGATCTCTGGTGGTACGCTTGGCCGTCGGCCTACTTGCCCCTGGTGGATCGAGCGACCCAGTCGCCTGGAAGCGTCCCGCCCGCACTCGTCTACTCGATCATGCGCGAGGAGAGCGGCTTCCGCGCGAGGGTTGTCTCCCCTGTGGGTGCACGCGGTTTGCTCCAGATCATGGTCACGACGGGCGAGCAACTCGCCGCGGACCATGGAGTAGAGGACTTCGAGGGCGAGGATCTCTTTGATCCGAGCACGAATATCGACCTGGGTGCCCGCTACCTCACCGATCTCGAAAAGATCTTCCACGGCCGCATCTCGGCCTCCATTGCGAGCTACAACGCGGGGCCCGACGCTGTGGCCCGGTGGGCGCCTGGCGAGCCCGTCCAGGACGATGAGTGGGTGGAATCGATTCCGTACAGCCAGACCCGTAGTTATGTCAAGCGGGTTCTGCGGAGCCTTTACGCCTATCAGGTTCTGTATTGAGTCGGGGGTCGCGCAGACCGAGGGCGCCGGAAGGGGCCGACCTGCCCAGGCCAGGCCTCAGCGAAGGCCTGTGGCCCATTGGGGGGACGGGGTACGAACTCGACGTGGTGGGACTGGGCGAAAACTCCCTGGATCGGTTGAACCGGATCCTCGCATGGCCAGCGGCGGGACAGAAACAAGAGATCCTAGAGTCGACCGTTTGCCCCGGCGGCCAGGTGGCCAGCGCCATGCTGGGGTGTGCACGACTCGGCTTGCGGTCGGCGTATCTCGGGGCGGTGGGCGCCGATGCGGCGGCGGATTGCGTACTCGTCCCTCTGCGAGAAGCGGGGATCGATCTATCCGGAGTGCAGCGCATCTCCGGGGCTGCCACGCGCCAGGCTCAGATCCTGATCCGGGATGGGGACGGCGAGAGAAGCGTTCTCGCCCAAACCGACCCGGGCCTCAGGGTGGCCCTGGATCGGCTGGATCGTCGGAGCGTCGAAAAAGCACGCCTACTCCTTGTTGATACCAGCGATCTCGAGGCGAGTCTCTGGGCCGCGGGTGTCGCTCGGGATGCGGGGATTCCCGTGGTCCTCGACGCTGACCGCCCTGTGGACGGCATCGAAAAACTGCTCGGCCGGGTGGATTTCCCAGTGGTTTCTGAGTCGTTTACTCGAGCCTGGGCGGACGGAGACTCGCCCGCTGCGGGGCTCGAGAAACTGACCCATTGGGGGGGGCGCTTGGCGGTGGTGACCTGCGGAGCCGACGGCGCTCGCGCCGCATTCGGTCCCCACCGAATCCACGCTCCGGCTGTTTCGAGGGAGGTTCGCGACACGACGGGGGCGGGGGATGCGTTTCACGCGGGACTGATCTGGGCGATCCTGAAGGGCTACGGGGCCCGGGAGGCTCTGGACGCGGCGAATGCGGTGGCAAGTTTTTCCTGCGCCGCCTTGGGGGCCCAGGCCGGATTGCCCAGCCAAACACAATTGCGGGAGTTCCTGGCGCGCCCCAAACCCGGGCCGAGAGACGCCATGCCCGTGGACGAGGAGAAGCATGGATAGAATCTCGAAACGCCAGCGGCGACAGCGAGGCCAGGTGAACTGGATGGTTTTCCTGTTGATTGTCCTGTTCAGCGCCGGCGGCTGGAACTACTTTCGCAGCTACCAGGCCGACCTCAAGAACCATCGCAACATGCCGTTTTCCAGCTATTCGACCCCCGATCTGAGTGCTCTTCAAGCCGCCTACAACCAGGCATTGGAGAGCAGCCGGTCAGCCTATAGCGAAAAGCGCAGCGCCCAGGATCGGCCCCCTCGGCGCAATTCTGACCGCTCTAACCTCGCCGACCGAGTCAGGGCATTGGAACGAAGCCAGGCCAAGGCTGGTGGCCTGCGAAGTGCCCAAGCGGACCTCGCCCAGGCCGAAGCCCGCCTCGGGGAAATCGAAGCCGAGATCGAACGTCGGAGCGAGTTCCTGGCAGGGCTCCGAGTCCACTTTGAGCGGCTCTTTCGTAGGGGCGCCGGGAACGCCGAGAGCCCCTAAAGCCTCGAGCCGCCGAATTCTGATTCGGGCGTTCCCGGGCTTTTGGGGGCTAGCTTTCGTCGGTCTCGGAGGCCTGTCCCGGATCGTCGAAAATCGCGGTTGCTGGGTCCTGGGCGACGCCTTGGGCTTCATCCCCCGCCGCCGCGTTGTCGTCGGCGGGGGCGATTTCATCCTCGTCCAGCAGGGGCGCCATGGGACGAACCGCCGCGGCCTTGCGGGGCGTAGGAGCCGGGGGCGTTACGTTCAGCGGCCGATCGCGTTGATCCTCCTCGCAGGTCGGGCAGGTCGGCTCGGGCCGATTCATGTCGTAGAACTTCAACCCACAGGCGAAGCAGGTGTACTTGTAGCCCCGGGTGGGGTGCATTGGGCCCGCCGGTGGAGGCACCTTCGCCCGGGCCCGCCGCAATTTCTTGTCTGCGGCGGCGCGGGCCTGATCCCGCTTTTTTTTCTCCGCCACTGCGGCTCGGGCCAGCCGCTCGGCTTCGGCCTTTTCCTTGGCCGCGAGGGCGGCGGCTTTCTTCTTAGCCGCCTCAGCGGCCGCCTTCTTCTTGGCGGCCTCTGCAGCGACCTTCTTCTTGGCCGCCACCGCAGCCGCCTTCTTCTTGGCGGCTACCTTTTTGGCGGCCCCAGCGGCCTTCTTCTTGGCCGCGGCCGCCTTCTTCTTTACTGCGGCGGCCTTCTTCTTCACCGCGGCCGCCTTCTTCTTTACTGCGGCGGCTTTCTTCTTCGCGGCCGCTTTTTTCTTGGCCGCGACGGTCTTAGCCGCGCTCTTCTTGGCTGCGCTCGTTACGCTTGCGACCTTCTTTTTGGCACTTTTCTTTTTTGTCGGGCTCATATTTCTCTTCCTGTGGGTCGTGTAGAAATGAGAATTGCTTCCCCGGCATCCGCCAGGTTGGCGAAACCTTTTTCAGCCGCTTCCTCGGCCGAATCAATCACCGAGTGGTCGATCTCAATGCCGTTTGTCCCCGGCGGGGGTGCCATCCCGGCCGCCTCCAGCCAAGTGCGATAGCACCCCACTAGCTCGGTCCGGCAAGACTCCGGGGAGTCCTTTCCCGTCGCGTTCTTAATCGGCGAAAACTCCTCTGTGGCACGAACCTCCACAACGCACGTCCGCTTCGCCCAAGGCAGAGCATCAAAGACGAAGCGCTCCAGCTTGTAGCCATTTGCGCCGTCGGATGCACGCAAATTGGACTGGGAATTCATCGATTGGATCCGCTTGGGCGAGGCGTGGACCGGCAGCAGCCGAGCGCTCTCCCTGGCCATTCGCCGCAGAAAATCCAGATTGAAGACATGAATGCCGATATTTCCCGCCCAGTGGACCAGGCCGCCATCGGGGTCGCGGGCCTCTCGCAGCTCTGCAGAGAACTCGGTGTACTCGATAACCGACGGGGATCCGGCGACTTGGGCCAAAACCCCGACTTTCTCGTCGGGATCGATTTTTCGAATCACTTTGCAGGACATCTCCGCTTGGGCTTCCTCGTGAAAGCCCAAGAAGACCGGGTCACCCAAGCAAATCATCGGATTATCGACTTGATAGTAAAAGAGGCGGTCGACACCCCGAGCCTCCATGTCCGCCAGGATCCCTGAATTGTCTAGCGCCATGAGAGTTCCGCCATGGCCGTCGGGGCTCTCGGCAATGCGGTGCGGATTCTCCAGAATCAGTCGGCCCTGAAAATCCCAGGCCGGAAGCATTCCCTGGGTAAAAATACGCACGGATTCGGGGGCCAAGCCGAAACAGGCCTCGGCGTCGAAAATCGCCCGGGTTGCTTCATCGGTCGCCTCGCTGGTCATGATGTACCAGGGGATCGAGTGCCCCGATCGCCGGCAAAGCCCGCGGATTTTCTGGGCCTGAAGGGCAAAAAGGCTTCTTTCCGAAACCGGGCCCACGGGAAACGCGCCCTTGGGCCCGTCGAAGCCTAAGCGCGTGCCCTGGCCGCCGGCCACCACGCACAGGCCCACTCGGCCCGCGCCCAGGAGATCCAACCCACGGCGACGCGCGGCGTCCACCCGGGCAAGATCGCCTCCGTGCTCGGGCAGGGGGATCGCCTCGCCGGGAGTAATCGGGCCGAGTTCGGAACCCGCTCCCAGGCCCTCCACCGCCGCCTGGCGCTGCTCGATCAATAGCGGGAGCGAAGCGACGAGTCGGGTGGCTTGGCGGGCAAGGGCGTCCCGCGCCTCGGGACCGAGCTGGTCCCAGAATTCAAAAACATGGCCCTGGCCATGCGCCTCGAAGCGCTGACGAAGAACCTCGATGTCGAGTGTCTCTGCCTTTGGATCGGCTAACACGATTGAAGCGGCCCCCATGAACCGTGGCGCTAATAGCACACGGCCCGCTCGGGGAAAACCGGGGGGGGCTGGGCCGGGGTCGATAGGCCTCGAAAGTACGCCAGGAGGGGGCTCAGTGGAGCCCGGGCCCCCGAGGGCATCCCGGGAACGCCGCCTGGATAAAATCTCTATTTTCTATTTAACATAATCTATCTTATCGGACGTAATGAAAATGGGAATTCTACAGGGCCCGGCTAGAGAGAAGGCGCTTCGAAGGGGCGATTATGGGGCCGGTCGGGGCCTCCTTGCCCAGAAGCACGCCACAATCTCTCGAATGCCGGTTCTGGGGACCCCCTGGCTGGCTCCGTTTCCCGACGCGATTGGCCCGGGACGCGGATTCAGATCGGTTCCATCGGGCCGCAGTGGCGCGGGCGCCGGAGCGCTCAGTCGGAAGTTGTCCCGACGCGGAGTTCATCGAGCTGGGCCTGGAGAAATTTGGGCAGCGTAAAATTCGGTTCGCTTCGGACCAACTCATCGGCCATCCCCAGCGCCGCGCTCGGCTCGCCCGCGTGGATATACGCGCGTATAGCCGCGGCCCGGTCTCCGGCCTGGAGCGCATAGTTGGCCGTGGTACTGGCCTGGGTATATGCGTTGGCGGCCTCCGCCCACTGTTCGGCCTGCTCGTACACCGAGCCGAGCCGGCTCCACAGGAATCCCCGCAGGGCATCGCCGTCGGAGAGTGAATCGAGGCCAGCTTGATACGACATGACCGCGGCTTCGGAATCACCCAGGGCCTGATGCAATCGGCCCGCTTCAAGGAAGGCAACTCCACCGGGCCCGCTCCCCGCATGGGCGGCGCCGACTGCCGTATACCGCTCGATGTATTCCTCGCGAATCTCACGGGCTGCCTCGGGATTCGCGGGCTCCGGAATCGAAATGCTGCCGGGAGCCGCTCCCATGGCGAGTCGATATTCGGTCTGAACCTCGCTCAATGCCGTG
>DUCT01000153.1:0-281 GCA_012959665.1 Myxococcales bacterium
TAGCTGGGCAGTTCGACATCGCCCCCGGGCGAGCTCTCGCCAAAAGTGTGCTCGGGCAGTTCGGCCTTGGCGCCCAGCAGGTAGGCGACCCCGCGCAAATCGCGCAGGGCGCTGACCTCTTCGCCGTTGTCCAGTCGGCGGGCGATGGCCAGAATGGTGCGCTCGCCCATCCCAAACGCCAGTAGGTCCGCCTTGGAACTCACCAGATGGCTGGGCCGCACTTTGTCCGACCAGTAGTCGTAGTGGGCGACCCGGCGCAGGGAGGCCTCGACGCCGCCGGT
>DUCT01000153.1:532-3031 GCA_012959665.1 Myxococcales bacterium
CCCGAAAACCGTGGACCTCGAGCCAGCGGCCGAGCAAGCCCGCTGCGAAAGAGGGGTGGTCCACGTAGGCATCCCCCGAAACGAACACCACATCGGGCTGATCCCAGCCCAGGGCGTCCATTTCCGCCCGGGTCGTGGGCAGAAACTCCGCCAAGCCCGGTTGGGCCGGGGAGCCTCGGGGTTGCTTGCTGGACTTCACGGTTGATCACTCCGGGGGGCGAAAAAAGGGCATACTAGTCGATTCCCTGCCGGGGCGGCCCCACCGCCCCGGGACTGCGCCGGCGTTCATCGCAAAGATCGCGAACATCTCAAATCTCGCGAAGCCGGAAAACCCGACAGCCGGAGAGGCCCCACTTGCTCACATGCTCCCACCGCCCCGCCTGCCCCGGCTGCCCGCGTCTGGGCCAGGGCGGCATCCCGCCCGCGGCCTACGCTGAGTTGGAAAAACTGGCCGGGGAGAGCGCCCTGCCCCCGCCCCCGGTGATCGAGGGCGAACCCCTGGCCTGGCGGCGGCGCTCCCGACTCGCGGTGCGCGGCCGGGCGAACTCGCCCAAGATCGGACTCTTCGCCCCGGGCAGCCACGCCGTCGTCGATATCCCCCGGTGCGGGGTTCATCACCCCGGGATCAATCGCGTGGTGGCCGCCACCAAGCAGGCCCTGCGCGAAACCGCGACCTCCCCCTACCAGGAGGACCGGCACTCGGGGCTGGTCCGGTACCTGCAGTGCGTGGTGGAGCGGGGGAGCGATCGAGTGCAACTCGTGGTGGTCTGCAACGCGGGTTCGGCCAAGACCTTTTTGTCCGCCGCAGCCCGTCTCCAAGAACTGCTGGGCGACGAACTCCACAGCCTCTGGTGGAACGGCCAAACCGGGCGAACCAACACCATCCTCGGCCCCCAATGGGAACACCTGGCCGGGGAGGCGTGCGTGCGCGAAACCATCGCCGGCGTGGAGGTCCACTTTCCGCCGGGCGCGTTCGGTCAGGCGAACCTCGACCTGGCCGATCGCCTGGTGGAGCGGGTGGCGGACTGGGCGATGGCCTCCACCTCGGTGCCGGGTGCCGAGGCCCCGGAAATCGCCGACCTCTATGCGGGCTGCGGCGCACTGGGCCTACCCCTGCTGGCCCGGGGCGCCCGGGTGCACTTCAGCGAGCGCGGCCCAGATTCTCTGCGCGGCTTGGCCCTTTCCCTGGCGGCCCGGCCCGCTGCCGAGCGTGCCCGGGCGCGCATTCACCCGGGTGACGTCAGCACCCAGGGCGAACTCCGGACGATCCTCGCGGCCTGCGACGCGGTGATCGTCGATCCTCCCCGGCGCGGCCTGGCCCCGGAACTGCTGACGGCCCTGGCCGACGCGCCCCCGGCACGCTTGGCCTACGTGAGTTGCGGGCTGCCCGCCCTCCTCCACCAGGCCCGGGCCCTGGTCGCCGGCGGCCCCCTGCGCTTGGTGGGCCTCGAAGCATTCGCGCTCTTCCCCCACAGCGACCACGTGGAAACCCTCGCGCTCTTCGAGCGCCACTGAGTCCCCGCCCCGCCTGCCCGGAAACCCGAAACCAAAACGCCCGGGGACCGGGACGGCTCAGGCCCGCAAGCGCTCGTCAAAAAAAGCCAGCACCCGGTCCAGCGCCACACGGGTGGGGTGGCCGGCCTCGTCGACCAGGTCGCCGGTCACCACGCTGTGGGCCCGGGCCGGGATGCCGTGAAGATTGCCCTTGCCCGAGTCGATCTCGATGGCCTCAAAGCCGTCGCCGAGTTCCTCGGCGAGACGCTCGAAGCGCTCGGGGGGCGACATCACGTCGCCGGTGAAGCGCAAGCCGAGTACCCCGGCGCCCTCTTCGCAGGCCCGGCGGCGCACCACCTTCAGGTCGTCGTCGGAAAGATGCAGACCCCGCCGGCGCTCGGCACCCAAGGGAAATGGCAGGGAGGGCTGGGAGAGCACCGGGGCCATCACCCAGGGATCCACCATCAACGAGAGCGCAAAATTTCCCGTCAGGCACATGCCGATGGCGCCGACGCCGGGGCCGCCGCATTCGGCGTGCAGTTGGCGGCAGAGCGCGCGGAGCCAGACCGTAATGGGGCTCGACCGCCGGGAAGCCAACACGTGGAACTCCCGGCCAATGCACGCCCGGCCGATCTGGCCCAGGGCATAACCCGCTGAAAGTGGGCGCCCGGGGGTGCCGAAGAGTTCGGGCAGCGCCACCCGGAACCCCGCCGCCACCACGCGCTCGGCAAATTCGATCACCGCTGGGTACAGGCCCGGCACCTCGTGCATGATCAGCACCCCGGGCCCCTGGCCCGCCGAGAAGACCGGGTGGGTCACACCCTCGTGGCAAAAAGTGCTCTCTTCGAAGCCCTCAAGCATGGCGCGAGTCTAGACGAGCCGGCGAAGACCGCGCACACCCGGTTGCGGGCGAACCCTTGCCTGGGCGATGCTCCCGGGCGAACAGGCCCAGGGCCGTCACCGGGAGACGCTTCGTGGAAATCACCATTCTTTATTGCGCGAGTT
>DUCT01000154.1 GCA_012959665.1 Myxococcales bacterium
GTGGGGGAGCGGGTGGAGTAGCGGGTGGAGGAGCGGGTGGGGCTATCTCCAGGAATCGAATACCGTTGGTCGGCCAGGCGTGCTGGCCCATTTTCGTGATCTCAGCGCCCCCTGAGTATCCACTCTACTCTCCACTCTCCACTCTCCACTCTCCGCCCCAGCCAGCAAGGAGCCCCTGCATGGAAGCCCTCCCCGATGTTGCTCACGGACCCATTGGCCTGATCGCCTACCCGTCCGCCAATCCATTCGAGATTCACCATATTCTGCGCGGGGTAGAATCGGCGCCGGCCCAGCCCGTCTTTGGGCACCTGCTCGTCCCCGAGAATTCCGGCCGCGAACCCCTCCCCTGTGTGGTGGCCTGCCACGGCAGCCTGGGCTGGCGGGGGCACCACCACGAACACATGGTGCGCTGGCTCGAGAGCGGCGTTGCCGTGTTCCGCATTCACAGTTTCGACGCCCGCAGCGTGGCGAGCATCGTCGAAGACCAAATGGCCGTAACCCACGCCATGCTGCTCGCCGACGCCTTCCGGGCCCTGGCCCTTCTGGGCCAACACCCCCTGATCGACGCCCACCGCATTGGGGTCTCGGGGTGGAGCCTCGGCGGCACCGTCGCCCTCTACGCGGCCTGGTCGCCCATCGCGGAAGCCCTCGCCCCAGGCGGCGAACGCTTCGCCGCCCATCTGCCCCTCTACCCCGCCGCCCACATGCGCCCCGAGGAGAAGCGCTGGACTGGAGCGCCCATCCGCGTGCTCCACGGCGCCGACGACGACTACACGCCGGTGGGCTTCGTCACGGATCTGGCCGACGAGCTGCGTCCCCACGGCGTGGACATCGACGTGCGCGCCTACCCGGGTGGCCACCACTCGTTCGATTCCGTGGAGCCCATGACGTGGCTCCCCCAGGCAATTCGCTTGGGCCGGCGCACGACCACCATCGACAGCCACGGAGACATGTGGGTCGAGTTGGAGGGGGGCGAGCGCAAGAGTCTCAACGAACCCGGGGAGCGGCTGGCGGGCTTCAAGGCCGCCGCCAACGTGGGCGCCCATATCGGTGGCCACTGGGAAGCGCGCCGCCAGGGGCTGGCCGACAGCGAGGCGTTCTTTCGCGAGACCCTGCTGGGCGAGAAGCCCGAAAGCTGACCACCTTGGGCCAAGGGCATTTCGCGTCCCAGCCCAAGCCGCTCACAAAAGGAACGTGACGGCGCCGAAAAGAACGCCGTGGCGGCGATAAGAAAACCGCGGCCCTCAAAAAGAAAGCCGTGGCCCCGAAAAGAACGCCGTGGCCAAAAAAGAACGTCGTGGCCTCAAAAAAACGTCGTGGCCCAAAAAAAACGCCGTGGTCCCAAAAAACGCCGTGGCCCAAAAAAAAAGCGGCGGCCCCAAAGGACCGCCGCTCGTGTACGGATGACCCGGTGGTTCTTACTCGGGCGCAACCATGGTGGCTTCCGGGCCCTTTCGGCCCTCGCCGGGCTCGAAGTTCACCCGCTGCCCTTCGCTCAGGGTCTTGAAGCCGCCGTCGCCCACGATGTTCGAGTAATGGACGAACAGGTCCTTGGAGCCATCATCGGGGACGATGAAACCGAACCCCTTCTCGTCGCTGAACCACTTCACTGCACCACTTGCCATTGTTTCCTCTGCATTCCCCCTGTGCCTTAGGCTCAGGGACCCACCCAAGGCGGGTCCGAAGGGGGAACTCTTTCTTTTTACGTGCGATCTCTAGGATCGAATGAACGTCCGCTCGCTCGGGCTCCACCTTGGAGCACCCGCCGCAAAAACTCTGGGGCGGATCGCGATTTCGGACGGCGCGTAAAGTAGGGCAAGTCGCGGGAGTTCGCCCGAGTTTCTCCCCCTAGGGGCTGACCCTGAGTGACCCTTGACCCAACGCGCGGGACTCAGCCCAGGAAATACTCGGACATGGGAACCGAAACCATGGGCTCGAAATCGAGAAAGGCCTGGACGCTCTCCATCATGCGAGCCAAGCGGCGCTGGTATTCCTCTTCGTTATCGCAGTTGTACCAGACATGGGGATCGGTCAACGCCTCGATGGGAAAGGTCTCCTCCACGATGCCATCGCGCACCGGGGCGCCCGGTGTCAGGGCACGCACCACAGCGTTGCGCACATAGGCGGTGGTGGATTGGGTCTCGAGAGCCACCTTTCGGTGTTCGTTGTTCCAGTGATCGAGGAAATCTTCGTCGCTGAGCCCGGGAAGCCGGTTGATGCAGGTGACAAGGTTGGCGCCCGGGGCGCGTTCGCCCACCGGGGGCTGGTGGACCAGGGGGCGAGATTCGGCCACCAGGTAACCCGCCAGGCCCACGCCGTGAGGCGACAAGGCGTCCTCGCAGGGCCCGCGATCGTCGGCGCTATCGAGCCAGAACGAAACCATCGCCCGGATCGGGGGATCGTTGCGCGAGATCTTTACCGCGCCGCCCGCGGCCACGTGTTCGTCCTCAACGTTGACCGCGATCTGCCCCGCCCCGGCCGCACGCAGCGCCGGAGCGGCCTTTTCCACGAGCCCATCGCGCAGGTCGCCACCGGGCAGCGCCCCATCGGCATCAATGAGATACACCAGCTTTTCCATCTTGCTTCTCCCTCTCCTCGCGTGGGTCACGGGGCTTGCCGCACGTTCTGCCCCATGGTCAGCCGCACGCTCTGCCAAATGGTCTGCCGCACGCTCTGCCAAATGGTCTGCCGCACGCTCTGCCAAATGGTCCCGGGCAATCCGGGAAGGGCAAGTTAGCCCTTCCCGAGAACCCGTCTAGCGGCTTGGATTGGTGTACCGTCGGGGGTCTTCAGTCCGGTCCCCCGAGCGGAGACCCACAACGCACTCAGCCACGGAGAATCCCATGCCCACCCTCGACCTTTCCCCCGACGCCCTGCTCACCACTACCCGCGCCGTCCGTAAACGCTTGGACTTTGACCGTCCGGTGGACCCTCAACTGATTCGCGAATGCCTCGAAGTGGCGCTCCAAGCGCCGAGCGGTTCCAACAGCCAGGGCTGGCATTTC
>DUCT01000155.1 GCA_012959665.1 Myxococcales bacterium
AGTCTCGAGTCGCTCAAGCAACGTCAACGCATCGGCAACGCCTCCGGCAAAACCCACCACCGCCTTGCCTCCGGCAACCCTTCGAACTTTTTCCGCCTTCTGTTTCATGACCATCTCACCCACGGTCACCTGGCCATCCGCCGCCATAGCGATGCGGCCATTCCGGAGCACAGCCACAACAGTGGTGCTCCGTGTTTTCGGTGTATCGCCGTTCATTCCGCTTACTCCTCGCCTCGAATTCTTCCGCCGGGGCGCTTCTTCTTCTGGCTGGGGACCTGCTTCGAGCCCTCACCCTTCGCCGGGTCGATCTCCCGGGCTCGGGGGTGAGCACTGTCGTACACCTGACGAAGATGTTCCACCGAAACCGCTGTGTACTTCTGGGTAGTCGAGAGGCTGGCGTGCCCCAGGAGTTCCTGGATCTCGCGCAAATCGGCCCCCATATCGAGCAGGTGGGTCGCGTAACTATGTCGCAGGCGATGGGGGTGCACCCGGTCATCCAGCCCCCCAGCCCGGCCCCGACGCTCGAGCCCGCGCCGGACATCCCGGGCCGAGAGACGCAGGGGCTTGGGTTCGTGGTTGCGACGCAGAACTGTAAAGAGGGGTTCGGCGAGAACCCCCGGGCGACGGCGCTCGTCGAGCCAGCGCGAAAGCGCCTGCCTCGCCTTGGCTGGGATGGGGACGATTCGCTCCTTGCTCCCCTTTCCCATCACTCGCACCTCTCCTCGATGCAAATCGATGTCTCGCACATCCAGAGCAGCGAGTTCTCCCACCCGAATCCCTGTGCCATAGAGAAGCTCGACGATGGCGGTATCCCGGAACCGGGCCAACCGGTGCCTGGGCTGCTCGGGTCCCTGTGCCCGGGGCGCTGCTTCGGAATCCGCCAGCACGAAACAGTCGTCCACCGAGAGCGGCCGAGGCGCCCGTTTGGGCAGCTTCGGTGCTGGAATTCCCGTCGTCGGGTCGAGGGCGATCCACCCCTCGCGCTGTAGAAATCGAAAGAAGGCGCGGACCCCCGCCAGACGCCGGCCCAAGGTGGCCGCGCTCCTATCTTCGTGCAGGCTCGCCAGCCACGCGCGAACCCCATCGGGGTCGACCTGCTCCGGGCCGACCCCCGGTCCGGAAAAATCCCCAAGGAGGCCGATGTCCGCCAGATACGCACGGCAAGTATGCCGCGAAAGACCGCGTTCGATCCGAAGGTGGCGGTCAAAAGCCTCGATGGAATCTTTCCAGTTCATCCCCCCTCCGGCGCAACCGCGGCGCGGTAACGTTCGATGGACAGCAGGCCCCGGGCCGCCATGGCTTCGTGCTTTTCGCGCTTGGGCTGTTTCCGCGGCCTGGCCGAATCCTCGCTTCGAACCAGGGGCGGAAAAAGCCCGAAGTTCACGTTCATCGGCTGGAAATCCCGGGCGCTGGAATTCCCCAAATGCGCAAAGAGCGCGCCGTGGGCGGTATCGCGCGGTATCTCCCCAGGGCCGAGCCCCCGGGCGGCACGCGCTGCGTTCGTCCCCGCGATGCCACCCAGAGCAGCGGACTCCACGTAGCCTTCTACGCCGGCCATCTGACCCGCGAGATAGAGTCCTTTTCTCGCCTTCAGTTCCAAGCTCGGGTCCAGACGAAGCGGAGCGTTCACATAGGTGTTGCGATGCACCGAGCCGAATCGTGCAAAGACCGCCTTCTCGAGCCCGGGCAGCGTCCTGAAAATTCGCTTCTGTTCCCCAATGCGAAGCTTCGTTTGGAACCCCACCAGGTTGAAGAGAACACCCTCCTGGTCCTCCTGCCGGAGTTGTACGACCGCGTGGGAGCGCTTGCCCGTACGCGGATCGATTAGCCCAACCGGCTTCATGGGCCCGTAGGCAAGGGTCTGATTTCCTCGCCGCGCCATTTCCTCAATGGGGAGACAGCCTTCGAAATAGAGGGCTTTCTCGAATTTATGAAGGGGAACCTTCTCCGCCTCGAGCAGGGCGCGCACGAAACCGTGATATTGCTCGACATTCAACGGCACGTTGAGATAGTCGCCCTCGCCTTCCTCGTAGCGGGAAGCGCGAAAAACTACGCTGTGATCGATTGAATCCGCATAGAGGGTCGGCGCGATGGCGTCGTAAAAATACAGATACTCTTCCCCGAGCATCCGCTGTAAATCCCGAGCCAGTTCGGGTGCCGTCAAGGGCCCCGTGGCCAGCACTACGAGAGGATCCTTCGGGATTTCGGACACCAGCTCCCGGCGCAATTCGATCCGGGTGTTCTCTTCAATGGCCCGAGTCACGTACTGCGCGAAGCCCGTTCGGTCCACCGCCAACGCGCGGCCCGCCGGAACCGCGTTGGCGTCGGCGGCCTCCAGGATGAGCGAACCGAGACAGCGCATCTCCTCCTTGAGAAGGCCAACGGCGTTATGGGTGGGGCTCGCCCGCAATGAATTGCTGCAAACTAGTTCGGCCAGATCCTCAGAGGCGTGCGCGGGAGACAGCCTTTCGGGTTTCATGTCGTAGAGAACGACATCAACGCCCCGACGCGATGCCTGCCAGGCCGCCTCGCAACCCGCGAGCCCTCCGCCCACCACCACCAGTTGAGTGGCTGTGTCCTGCCTGGATTTCATCGTGACCGCACCTCTCCCAAAATGCCCACAGCTCCCCAGAGCGGCCCCCGATGACCCGGGGAAAGGGGAAATCGGCCGTGTTCTTCCAGCCACGGACGAGGATAGCCCATCGCCCGTCCCGGCTCGTCGTGGGGACTCATGTTCTCTCCCGAAGCGCTCGCCGCGCCGCCGGAATGGCGCGCAGCCGGCCGTCCCGATCCCCCTCGACCCAACCATCGATCTCAAGATCCGTCAGGGCCACAGAAAGTCTTCCCGGTGGCCACCCGAGCGTACGGGCCAGGGCGTCGCGATGGGCCACATCTTCACACAGGAGCCCGTAGACCTTGGCTTCGTCTCGGCCCCGTGGCTTCGCTTTCGCTTCGTGGTCGGGGACGAGCCCCCCGGCGGGTGCTGATCCAAAGGGCGAAGAG
>DUCT01000156.1 GCA_012959665.1 Myxococcales bacterium
GGGGTAGAGTGGTGGGCCCACGAATCAGCCACGAGCCGTGGCGTGTGACATCGGCCGTCTCGATTCGCCAGTTCGGAAGCCGTTCGAAAATTGTTTGGAGCGCGACGCGTGCCTCGAGGCGTGCGAGCGATGCACCGAGACAGAAGTGGTTGCCCAGTCCGAAGCCGAGGTGCCCCTGTGTGTTGCGCTCGATGTCGAAGCGGTCCGGGTCCGGGAAGACGTCTGGGTCCCGGTTTGCGGCCGCGATCAACGGCAAGACTATCGCGCCCTTCGGGATCGCCACGCCGCAGATCTCGCTGTCCTCCATCGCGAGGCGCATCAACATCTGGACGGGCGGGTCGTAGCGGAGCGTCTCCTCGATGAGCGCGGGGATGCGACGCTCTGGGTCCTCTCGCACGAGTGCGTCTTGCTCCGGGTTCGCCTGCAGCGCCAAGAGCGCGTTGCCGATGGCGTTGGTCGTGGTCTCGGAGCCCGCCGCGAGCATCAGGCTCGCGAAGCCGACGACGTGAACGGGGTCGAGGATGCCGTCTTCTTCTTCGGCATGGATCAGGAGTGACACGAGATCGTTCCCAGGTTCCCGGCGTCGCTGCTCCACCATCTCGCTCATGTATTCACGAAACTCCTTGAAGAGCTCCGTGTTGACCTTGCTTCCAATTTGCGTCGAGCCCACGATCAACGCGGCTGACCAGCGCTTGAAATCGTCCCGGCGCTCGGCGGGCAGCCCGAGTAGCTCCGCGATCATCGCGACTGGGATCGGGTTCGAGAACTCTTCGACCAGGTCGCAACGGCGGCGCGGCTCGAAGGCCGAAATGAGTTCGTCTGCGAGCTTGCGTACGCGCGTCTCCATCGCGGCGATTCGGCGGGGCGTGAAGCCGCGATTCACGATCGCGCGATGATCGGTGTGCTCGGGCGGGTCGATGCCGATGAGCGAGCCTTGGGTCGGGTGGAACTGCTCGGCCTTGGGATCTTCCATGCCGCCCATCGCCTTCGACGAGAAGATTTCGGGGTGGCGCAGGACTTCGCTGACGTTCTCGTAGCGTGACACCGCGAAGAGGCGCGGGATGCGCGGGCGTCCCGGCTCCCGGGAGGTGGACGCCCCGTCGCCTCGGCCCCGGCTGCGCCACGCCTGCCAAGCCGTACGGGCCAGCCCGGGCTCGCCGGCATCGCGCCGCATCCTTGCGACGCGGCGCACCAGCGTAAGCGCCGTGAGGGGCGAGATTCCGACCTTCGCAACCGGCGACTCCTCGCGCAGCCGCGCGAGGGTCGGGTACGGGTCCTGGAGGAAATTACCTTCGAAGGGTCTGAATCTCAAACTTCTGTTTTCCTGGCTCTAACGTCCTGGCCCTAGCGGCGCGGAGCGGTGGAGAATAGGACATTCAAGCTGGGTTCTGGCACAACGGAAGGCCTTCGTGCGCCCACGGCCCGTTCAGCGAAGGGCTAGCGAGGCCATCGAGACTGCAGCGGCCCCGTGCGCCGGGCGCAGCTTGAAATCGCCCCATCACGCGGCCCCCGAGAGGAACGTGACATAACGCCGATACTCGCACGTTGTGCCAGAACCCAGCTTGAATGTCCTATCCTTCGTCATGATCCTGCGATGGCTATGCGTCTTGTCGCTGAGTCTCGGACTCGGTTGCACCTCCTGGGAAGCCGAGCACAGTGTCACGATCGAAGCGCCTCCGGAGACGGTCTGGAAGATCCTGATCGACCTTCCGAGCTACGCATCCTGGAACAGCTATTCACCGAGTGCGGTGGGATCGATTCGCGAAGGGGGCGTCGTCACGATCGAGGCACAACTCGGCGAGGAGACCCGCGTCGTCGACAATCGGGTCACGAGATTCGATTCCGAGCGCACGCTCTGTTGGCATTCGATGAATTGGTTCGAGCATCTGGCACGCGGGACGCGCTGCCGTTTTCTCGAACCCGTCGGCATGAATGCCACCCTCTTCCGCCATCATGAAATCATGGAAGGGCCGCTGGCCTGGCTGATCGAAAAGATCTACCGACCGCGCATCGAGGCCGGCCTCGCACAGATGAACGGAGACTTGAAGCGTGCGGCGGAAGGCGCCGCGCAATGATCCGGTCACGGACGCTGTCCTCCATCGACTACATGAACCCCGCGCTCGCTTGGCTACTGCATATCCCGGTCCTTCATTGGCTCGCGAGCCCCGGTCTGGCGACGATCAGCCTACGCGGTCGGCGCAGCGGGAAGTTCTTCCGATTCCCCGTTGGCTATCACGATCAAAGGGACGCGGTCGTCGTCTTGATTTCCGACGCGAAGGGTCGCCAGTGGTGGCGCAATTTCCAATCACCGTGGCCGGCGACTCTGCGGGTCCGAGGTCGTTCGAGGGAAATGATCGGTGACGTTCTCGAACCGGGATCCCCAGAGTTCGCCAGTCGAGTTGGCGGCTTCTTCGCGCGCGTCGCCTTCATCCCCAGGATGTTCGGCGTCGAATTCGATCCCGCTGTTGGTCTCAGCCGCGAACAAATGAAGACTCTGGGGGAGACCGCAGCAGTGGTGCGGTTTCGCGGGGTCCGATCCTGATGTGGTTCGAGCTTCGGGTCGTTGAACTCGATTTCCTCGACTCCGCCCGGCGACGATGGGTCGTGAAAGCACGTTTGAACGCGCCTCGAACTGCAGTCTGGGACGCCTTCTTTGATCCGGGGACAGGGTCTCATTGATTTCCCGACTTCCTCGAGGCGAGTTATCCCGGGAGTACGCCTCCCCATGGCGTCGGGACACGCCGCTTCTCCCACTTGGGTCGTCAGTACCACCAGGAAACCATGCTGGCCTGGGACGAGGGCATCCGCTGGGCCCCGTCACCGGCCTCCCGATAGGAACTTGACATAACGCCGATACCCGCCCGTTGTGCCAGAACCCAGCTTGAATGTCCTATCCTCGCGGGAATCGCATTCGTGTCCTGAGGCGCTGATTTCGCTACGACTTCAGTCACCCCAAACAACCCTGTACCCCTCGATGCA
>DUCT01000157.1 GCA_012959665.1 Myxococcales bacterium
CCTGGGCCTACACGGCCTGGTGGTACGAGGGCGGGGGCCGAGAACTCGCCGAGGAAATCTATGCGCCCCTGGGCGTACACCCGGTTCTCTGCGGTTTGATCGGACCCGAGACGGCGGGTTGGTTTCGGGAACCCGTGCGTTCGGTGGAGGATTTCTCCGGACTCAAAATCCGCTTTGCAGGCCTGGGCGGCAAGGTCATGCAACGCTTAGGAGCCTCGGTCACGATCCTGCCCGGGGGCGAAATCTTCCAAGCCCTGGAGCGCGGCGCCATCGACGCCACGGAATTCTCTCTGCCCGTGGTCGACGCCCAACTCGGCTTCGACCGGGTAGCGCCCTTCAACTATTTCCCGGGATGGCACCAACCCTTCACGGCGTTTCATCTGGTCGTGGGTATGGAGGCCTGGGATGGGCTGGCGAGCCCTAACCGGGCCAGCATCGAAACCGCCTGCACCGCGGGGGTGACCCGAAACCTCGCCCGGGCCGAAGCCCTTCAGGCGCCGATCCTTCGCGGTTACGCGGAAACCGGGGTCACCACCGAAATCCTCAGCGACGAAATCCTGGCGGCCCTGGCCCGGGAGAGCAAAGCCGTGCTCGCCGAAGAGGCGGAGAAGGACCCGGACTTCGCCCGGGTTCTGGCTTCCCAGCAGAGCTTTCAACGGGAATACGCTCGCTGGAAGAACATCGCCTATCCTCGGACCCGATGACCCCGGGCAAGGCCAGCGAAGAGGAAAATACCGGGACCCCGGGGCGGTCTGGCGAGCTCCCCCATACCCGTCTCTCCCAGCGCCTTGGCCGTTTTGTCGAAGCCAGCGGTGAGTTTCTGTCCTGGATCTGGCTGGTTCTCCTCGCCGTGGTCGTGGTCAACGTCCTGCTCCGTTACGCGTTCGGGTCGGGACGCATCGAACTCGAGGAAGCCCAATGGCACCTCTATGCCGTGGGCTTCCTCGGTGCCCTGGCCTATGGGGTCCAAACCGACAGCCACGTGCGAGTCGACGTCTTCCACGAAAAACTTTCGCCGAGAATGCAGGCCTGGATTGACCTGTATGGCATCCTGCTCCTGGCCCTGCCCTTCTGCGTCTTGGTTCTGGTCTTTGCCGTTCCCTTCGTGGGCGAATCCTTCGCCCAGAACGAGGTCTCCCCCTCCCCGGGCGGTCTTCCCGGCCGATATCTCATCAAGGCCGCCCTGCCCCTGGGCTTCAGCCTGCTCTTGCTGGCTTTCTTCGTGCGGCTTCTTCGCGTGGGCCAGCGGCTCTTCGGCCCGGACGCCGAGAACGGAAGCGACTAGCCCATGGAAGCCCGGGAATTCCTCGCCATCGCGATGTTTGTGCTCTTCATCGCCCTGATCTTGACCGGCTTTCCCGTCGGCTGGGTGCTGGGTGGCCTGGCCGTCCTGTTCACCGCGCTCGCCATCGTCTTCGAACAAGACTTGGGTATTTATACTGGCGTTGACTGGTCCTACAGCTCCCTGGTGGTCGAGCGCATCTGGGATCTAATGGACAACTGGGTCCTGGTCGCCCTCCCCCTCTTCATCCTCATGGGGCTGCTCCTTGACCGCTCGGGCATCGCCGGCGAACTGATGAAGAACATCGCGCGCCTCTTTGGTCGCGTGGGCGGCGGGCTTGCGGTCACCGTGGCCTTGATCGGCATCCTGCTCGCCGCGACAACGGGCATCATCGGCGCCTCGGTGGTGCTCCTCGCCCTGCTCGGCTTGCCCGCCATGCTCGACCAGGGCTATCGGCCCGAACTCGCCACGGGGACGGTGTGCGCCGTGGGAACCCTGGGCATCCTGATTCCCCCGAGCATCATGCTCGTCTTGATGGCCGACCGGCTCGCCATGTCGGTGGGGGATCTCTTCCTCGGAGCCTTGCTTCCCGGCGGCCTGCTCGGCGCCCTCTACATCGCCTACATCTTGATCTACGCGGCCCTCCGTCCGGAGGTGGCCCCCGCCCCAGAGGACGCCCCGCCGCCGGACTGGCGCATGGTGGCCGACGTTGCGCGCATCGTCCTGCCCGCACTGGGGCTGATCACCTTGGTACTCGGCAGCATCTTCTTCGGTGTGGCGACACCCACCGAAGCCGCCGGGGTCGGCGCATTCGGTGCTCTGGTGCTCGCGGGCTGCAAAAGGAAACTCTCGCGTCCGGTTCTGCGGGCGGTGCTCACCGAAACCACCCGCACCACGGGCTACGTATTCGCGATCTTCCTGGGAGCCACGGCGTATTCCCTGGTACTCCGGGGACTGGGCGGCGACGATTTAATTCACCGCGCTCTGCTTGACCTTCCGTTGGGCCCCCATGCCACTGTGGCGGTCATCCTGTTCTTCACATTTCTGCTGGGGTTCTTTCTCGACTGGATCGAGATCACCCTCATCGTTCTGCCCCTGGTGGCCCCCGCCGTTCAGGCGCTCGGTTTCGACCTGGTCTGGTTCACGGTGCTCTTTGCCGTCTGCCTCCAGACCTCGTTTCTCACGCCCCCGGTCGGCTTCGCCCTCTTCTACCTCAAGGGTGTCGCTCCCCCGGGCATCGACACCCCCATTCTCTACCGCGGCGTCATGCCCTTCATCGCGCTTCAACTGCTGGGAATCGGAATCCTTTTTTCCTGGCCCGCCCTGGTCACCTGGCTGCCCAGCATGGCGTACCGTTAAACAGGGACCCCACGACTCCCTCTTCTGCGCACCCGAGGAATCCGTGGGATTCTCGAGGAACTTGCATGATCGAATCACGAAGACTCCTTCTGCGCGAGTGGAGGGAATCCGACCTTGAGGTCTTCGCCGCCATGGGCGCCGATGAGAAGGTCATGGAGCACTTTCCTTCAACCTTGACCCCGGCCCAGAGTGCAGAATTTGTCGCCCGCATTCGCCAGCACTTCGTCAAGTGCGGCTACGGTCTTTGGGCCGTCGAGTGCAGGAACGGCCCTCCGTTCATCGGCTTCGTGGGCCTCATGCAAGTCGGCTTCGACGCCCCCTTTACGCCGGCGGTGGAAATCGGCTGGCGACTCGCCCGGGAAGCCTGGGGCCGTGGCTATGCGAGCGAAGCCGCATCGGCGGCTCTTCGCTCGGCCTTTGAATCCCTTGAACTCGACGAAGTGGTCTCGTTCACGGTCCCGGCCAACACCCGCTCATGGAAAGTCATGGAACGGATCGGAATGCGGCGCAGCCCGGCCGACGATTTCGACCACCCCAGGCTGCCCGAGGGCGACCCGCTTCGCCGCCACGTCCTCTACCGCATGCGGGCTCTCGACTGGAGCCTAGCCAGCGAACCGGTCAGGGATTGATCAGGCGCCCAGCCAGGCGCCCGCGGCCAGGTCAACGATCATGGCGGCGAAGAGCCCGAGTAGTTGCACCAGGGACATCAGAAAAAGACCGCGCGCCGCTTCGTTATTTCGGCGTACCCGTAGCTGCCAGGCGCGCTGGAGAAAAAATCCGTCGAGAACGACGGCCGCTGCCAAATAGAAGTACCCGAGATCCAGGAATACATAGGGAGCCAGGGTGAAGGGAATCAGCACAAGCGACCACAGAATGATTCGATCGTAGGTCGCGTCCTCTCCAATGCTGTCGGGCAGCATGGGGAAACCCGCGCGCGCGTAGTCCTCCCGGCGGAAAAGCGCGATGGCGTAGAAATGCGGAGGCTGCCAAATAAAGATGATGGCGAAGAGCAGCCAGCCGGCGATCCCTATATGACCATCGACAGCGGCGTCGGCAATCAGGGGGGCAATGGCACCGGAGATTCCGCCCACAATCACCGCAAAGGAAGTGCGGGGCTTCAGCCAGAGCGTATAGACAAAGATATAGACGCCCAGGGCCGCCACAGAAATCAGGGCGGGCATCTGGCCCACCGTGACCCAGAGCAGCCCCACACCGAGAACCGCCAGCGTCAGACCGAACAGAAGCGCTCGGCCAGGACGGATCTCTCCAGCGGGAAGGGGGCGCAGTTGGGTGCGCTCCATCAGGGCATCCCGATCACGCTCCAAGTAGCTGTTGAGCGAGTTCGCCGCAGCAGCGGAGAAGGCGGTGCCCATCAGGGTGGCGAGAATGAGCGCAGGAGGCGGCCACCCCCCGGCGGCCAACACCAGGGCGGGCAGGCCGGAAAACAGAACCAGGGGAAGGATCCGAGGCTTGGTGAGGGCGATATAACTGGCTGGGCTGCTCATCGAACTTCGACCATCCGTGCCTCTGGGTTGCTATGGGCCCGTGCGCTCCGGGTCCCCAGGGCTTCTCGGACCAGCATCGCGGTGACGAGAACAATAGCCGCTGCCAGACCGCTATGCAGCGCGGTCACCGGGATGGGAAGACGAAACAAAACGTTCACGACGCCCACCCCGATCTGGGTGACGACGAGGGCGCAGCCCAACTTGGCCAGCCCTCCCATTCTCCCGACCCGTTGAACCCGAAACGCCAAAATTCCGTAGCCGCAGAGCAGGACGAAGCCATTGAGCCGATGAAGGACATGCATCCCCACCAGGCCCTTCAGGGTAGGGATCACCCGCTCGCCGTCGCAGGTCGGAAAATCCAGACACGCCAGCCCGGCGTAATGACTCGAAACCCAACCGCCGAGGACCATCTGGATGACAAGCGCAACGGAAGTCACCCACAGGAGCGCCTCCGCACCCGGAGGCAGTTCGAGAGGTGCCCGGCCGACTCCAAAATTTTCGGCCAGATCCCTGGATATCCAGAGCAGCACGAGGCAGAAGAAATTTCCGAGCACGAGGTGAACACCCACCGTCCACGGCGCCAGGGAGAGCAGTACCGTCAACCCTCCGAACACGATTTGAACCGCCAGAACCGCCCAGGCCAGGAGCAAGCGTCCGCGAATTCGCGGGTCCCGGCGAACGCGCAAGGACAGGACCGCCAACCCCAGGGAAATCAAAAAGGCGAATACCCGGTGGCCCCACTCGAAAGCGACTTTCAGATCGAAACTGGGGATCACTTCGCCATAGCAAAGAGGCCAATCGGGGCAGGCCAGGCCCGCGTCGTTGGCCCGGACCAGAGCGCCGACAACGATCAGACAAAAGGTCAGCGCCGCTAGGCCAGCGAAACCCCGAGCCAGCCCCGGGCTGGGGCTATCGGAGCTATCCGAAGTGGGGGTTTCATACATCGCGAAGGATTCCGACCGGGTCTGGGCAGGTTTTCAATAGATGCCGGAATGCGGAGCCGCGCCCGTCCCTCGGCATTCCCCAGTTCCACCCCGCCCCGGCACCACTTGCTGACCGTCTCGCTTCTCTCGGCGGGAGCGAGTGGGGTTCCCTGGATGGCGGGCTAGGCTAGCGCAACAAGTATGATGACCGGCCGGCACCTGGGTGCATCAAGCCGTTGCCTCTCGGGTGTTTGGGCCCGCTCCCCGACCCGATCCTGGCCGAAGTCGTCCAAGGGGACGACGGGAAAGGCAAAACCAGTCGAGGAGACGATCCATGCCGGACGAGGTCGAGAGGAACCGCCAAACGAGGACCCGGCTCGCTTTCCGGGTGGCCGTAGTCGGTCTCGCAGCGGCGGGCGTGGGCTGGCTATTGACCAGCGGCATCCGGGCGCCGAGCCCAGCGCCCTCGGCTGAAACCGCCCAGGCCCGGCCGGCACCCGTTCCCGTGCCAGATCGGGCCGCCCCCCGGGCAACCGTCGAAGAATCGGCCCAGATCCAACTGGTCCAGGGCACGACAATGCATATCGACCCCCACTCCCTTGCGCCCGGCGATCCCCTGGCGATCCGCCTGAGCCTACCCCCGGATGCCTCGGGCATGGGGATCGAGGCGACCTGGCTTTATGGAGACAACCACGACCCCACAGAGATCCAGGCCCAACGCCCGGGACCCGGGGAGGTTCTCATCGAGTACCCCGCCGCATTGCTCACTCCCGGCCGCCATATCATCGAACTCCGCACCGACGAGATCGGCCCGATCCCCCTTCGGCGTTTCGCCTTCGAGATCCCCTGAACAAAAACCGGGGGCGCTGCCGCGGCCAAGCAGCCGGGCATCGCCCCCGACGAAACGTTTTCGGTCAGTGGAAGGTCGTCTCCCTGAAACGCAGGACCATCAGGGTGCCCAACCCCAACAACAGCGAGATCAGGGCGAAGTGGCCGGCGGCGGGCATCACGGGGACGCCCGGCGGCCCGGTGCCCGTGTTGGGGTCGGTTCCTGCCGTGACTTCGTCTCCATCTGAAACACCATCCCCATCGGTATCGGGGTTGAGGGGATTCGTGCCCGTGTCGGTGGGGCTGACGAATACGCCGGTGTTGGTCTCGACTACGTCGAGCAGACCATCGTTGTCATCGTCGGGGTCACAGGCGTTGCCCAGAGCGTCGCCGTCGAAATTTAGCTGAAGGGGATTTGCAATTCCCGGGCAGTTATCAACGCCATCGAATTGAACATCCCGATCGCGATCAATTCCCATCCGAACCCCCGAACCCGGCGGAACGCAGGTATAGGTCACTGGCCCTTCGGTCGTGGCTAGGGCTCGGAGAGCAGCATCCGAGATCGTGTTATTCAGATCGTCACGAAAGAGGCCACTCGGCTCACGGACCCAACCGCGAGCGACACCACCGGAGCTTCCTTTTGCGATGAGATCGCACTCGGGAACAGCTCCGCCGAGCATCAGCGAATTGTAGATCGTGCTCGACCGGTTGATCATGGAAGTAATTCGCGCATTGACTTCAACGCCACCGGATGCGGTCAGCGTCACCTGCTGGGCGACCATGGGCGCAAGGTCCGTGGGAAACGCCAGGGAAAATTCGGTCATCTCGACAACCTCGGTAGGGGAGAGCGAAAAGACCGGGGAGCCGACGAACTGACCGACCGAACCCACGGTTCCGTCGTGGAGATAGCCTGTTCCCTTGATCTGGTTTCCGAGCGGAACCCCGCTTCCCAGGGCTCCGAACATCCCCACCTTGTCGTAGAGGTTTCGCATGTGGGCAATCTTGGCGTCCTGAATCAGACCCTCAAAAGTACGATCGCCCCCGGTTCCAAAGAAGCCCGCGCTTGGATCCAGGTCGTGACAGCCGTCGCAGGTTGCGACGACATCCGTCGTACTAGCCCCGGCCGACGCCAGGAAATTGGCCCGGCCAGCCGCCTGGGCTCCCGTCAAGGAGTTGTCGATGTTTCTGACCGGATTCGGGGGAATAAAAACCTGCAAGATGAAGTCGGTGAACAATTGCATTTCGGCCGTAGTGATGTGGCCGTCTTTCCCTACCAGACCCTCGGTCGCGACGATAAAATTCATGAAGGCATGCTCTTCACTGCAAGCCGCCCCGGTCGGCTCCAGGCATGGATCGGTTCCGAAAAAGCCGTCCACCCGATCGCCCCGCCAATGCAAAGAACCGTGGGTCGACATTCCGCGTAGGGTCTGGGTCGTCATGGGGCCCTTCATGGGGTGAAAGTCCGGCTGGGCGGGGAGCAACGGGATCGCCGAGGGTTGGGTGTTCGTTGATACCGAAGCATCGGGATCTCCCAGGTTCCAGGCCACCTGATCCATGTCTGCAAAAATGTGACAACTCGAGCAGGACGCCTCGCCGTTGCCCGAGGTAATGACGGCGTCGTAGAGAAACGGGCGTCCCGCCACCACGGAAGCCGGTTCCGGATTGTGCAGAGCCAGGGTCTGTAGGGTTGCCTTCGAGCCCAGGTCGACGGATACCACCGAGTTGTCGAACCGAGTGAGGACATAGAGTCGACCATTCGCCTCGTCGAGAGCCAAGCCAGCAGGACCACCTCCGGTGTGGATGTAATTCGCACTTTCCGTGGTGGGATCAAAATTTGTCGCGAAGTTGGGGTCCTCGATACTGGCGGCACTGAACACACCCACCTTTCCCGACCCAAAGGCAGCGGTGTAGAGCGTGAGGCCATCTTGAGAGACCACGGTCTGGAGCGGAGTCGCCAGGCTGTGCTCGATCTGAGTGGGATCCACAGTATCGGGAACGTCCGTATGCAATTTGCTGTAGTCGATGTGCTGGTTCAGATGTTGTGCTTGTACGCTCAGAGCAACCGGGTCGATCACCGAGATGCGGGAGCGCGAAAGATCCCCCTGCACCGTGCTCCCTCCATAGTTTCCAGGACCTTCGAAATTCGTGAGGTTGGGGAGCTCGGTATTCGTCACATAAAGCATTCCCGTCACCGGGTTCACGACCATGTTAAACAGAATGGTTCCGACCTGGGTAATCTCCTTGAAGACCACCGGTCCCGTAGATGAGATGTTCGCATCAAAGCCCACAACATCGATATCCGGGAGCGAAAGCTGAACGAGCGGGCTCCAATCGCGCCCGGCAACATCCACCCAGTTCGCGCCATTGAAGCCCACGATGATCCCGGTTTCCGGTGCCGAGTCGCCAGCAAAATTATCGCTCGGGCCAAGCAATCCCCCGGGCGCGCCGCCTCCCGGCCCCGCACCTCCAAAGCCGTCGGGTACTGCTTGCTCAGGAATCACTGTCGTGCGATTACCCGATCGAAAGGCTGCCGCGAAGATGGTGTTGCCATCGGCGCTCACCGCAAGTGCCCGAGGCGTATCGGCGAAGAAGCTGATAATCCGATGGGGGGTCCCACCCAGCAAGTGCCCCAGGCTGGTGGCATCAAAAATCCATACATCGGCTCGCGGCACGCCCGGTACCCTGAGCTGAGGATCCCCAGCACCGTTGACAGCGGAAATCGTGGAGTTCGTTCGCTGCTGACCACGATGGGCCGTTGTGATGAATGCCCGGTTTCCCCCGATGCCTCCGAAGACAATGTCTCTGGGCTCGTCGCCCACGATCAGTGTCCGTACCACCTGGGGTGGTGTAGCCGAGAGGTCGATGATGCTGACGCTGTCCGAGAGATGGTTGGCCACCCAAACTTCGCTGAGGGAACGGACCGCAACCGAAACGGGCTCCATTCCAACCGGAACTGAGCCTGAGTGAACAAGGCCCGATACCGTCACATCAAAAATTTCGAGACGGTTGTCAGGAATATTCGTCACGAAGAGCTGCGTTCCATCCACAGACATCGCGATGGGCCGGACCGCCCCACTCTCGAACTCAACAAAGTCGGTCAATGCCAGGATCGGTGAAGACGAGCCTAATAAGAACCCAGCCACACAAAGAAAACTCCAACAAGCGCGTTTTCCAATCAAAAACATATTCCCGTTCCCCCTCATCCAACGACCTGGCTCTACGCCCCGGCAAATCGCAACGGCAAGCCCCCTCGATGGATGGATGCAAGTCGATCCTCTAGTTATCCCGACGATCCCTCGATTCGAGCTTCGCCAAATCTATATGCTCCATCCTATTACCATACACCCCTAACCACATGAAGATTATGAACATCTTTGCGATTATCTCGGGCCAGAGCACCACGCGCGCCCAGGGAGACACACAGAAGCACCGGAGCAAAGGTAATTGTGGCGGAACGCATCTTGCTCGAGGATGTGACAAGGAATTTCATCCCTGCCCTAGCCCGACCCGTAGACCCGATTCAACGATTCGTTGCCAATGAGATCCCGTGCTTTTCGATCAGTCGGTAGACGGCGGACCGGCTGCGCAACATCCGCTCCGCCGTTCGAGAGACGTTGCCCCCCGTCTCCCGAAGAACCTGGAGCAGGAGCGCATGCTCTTGGGCCTGCCTGTGCCTTCGTAGGGACGGAATACCTTCATTTTCTTCATCGGCGATTTCAGCCAGCAGGCCCTGCCGAATCAAACCCTCTCGGCTGAATGCAACCGCCCTCTCCAAAAAACCTTCAAGTTGGGCAATATTTCCCGGCCACGGGCGAGCGACAAGAAACTCGAGCGCCGAGGCGCTGAGGGTTACCCGTCGACCCAGCGTTCTTCCCAGGCGATTCACCAAGACACTGGCAATGTCGGGAATATCTCCTGGACGTTGGCGGAGGGCAGGCACCTCGATGGACAGGCGACCCAGCAGTTGACGGAGTTCGACCCCCGGCGCCCCTGTTTTTGAAGACCCAAACAAGGGATGCGCGGAAGCGATTATCCGCGGGCCTTCAATGAAACCGCCTCTTTCCGATTCCTGAATGCGATCCACAAGAAATGCCCCGGCGCTTGCCGATAACTTTTCAACGCCTTTCAGATGGATCGCTTCGACCCGTGGAAATCCCAGTCCTGGCTTCCAACCCTCGCATCGCAGGGTGGCGAGTCGAGCGCGACCGCCCGAGCTGAGCTCGTTCAGCGCCTCCACCGCAGCACTCCGCCCCACCCCCTCTTCTCCGAGAAAAAGGACGGGCACACGGAGCGGCGCCAGTGCCATCATCCGGGAGCGACACCTCTGTATCGCCAGGCTCGTTCCCGCGATGCGATCGCCGAGGGGCGAACCCGCCGGGGAATCCTGGCGACCTTCAAGAGCGGAAGCCACCCGGCCGACCAAGCGTGCAGCACCGCCCTCTTTCGCGGCCACGAAGTCATCCGCCCCAGCCTTCAGCGCGGCGACCGCCGCATCCACCGAACCTTGAGCGGTAAAGAAAATCACGGGCACATCGGATCGGACACGAATTCGACGGAGCAACTCCTGACCATCGCAGCGAGGCATCGCCAGGTCGGTGATGACCACAGCGGGTTCCTGTTGGCAGAAGAGGTTCCAGCCCTCCTCCCCGTCACCCGCTTCAACGGTCGAGTAGCCCAGTTCTTTCAGCTCGGCGGCCAATGCACGGCGCAGCCGAACATCAGCATCGACGACGAGAACCTTTGCGGTCATCCCAATCTCCGCCGGGATTTTACCAAGCAAGCCAACGCCAACGGCCAGCCAGTTCAAGAACTCAAGACCCATCTTCGAGTTCTCTGTTCCGAAGTGTCCGAATCTGTCTGAAAGTGTTCGCCTCGAGTGTTCGCCTCTAGCTGGCCAGAAGGCCGCGAAGCGCGGCACCCACTTGGTCCACTTCGATCAAGAACGTGTCGTGGCCATAGGGAGAGTCCAGTTCGACATAGGTCACCGCAATTTCGGATTCTTCCAGCAAGCGCGCGAGTTCTCGCTGTTGCCAGACGGGGAAAAGAATGTCCGATTTCACCCCAATTATCAGGGCCGTCGCCTTGATGGCTCTCAGGTGCGGCTCCGGAGCCTCCTCCGAAGAGATCCCGGAAGCATCTCCTTGTCCCGCGATGTCGAAGAGGTCCATCGCCTTCGAAATATACAAGTAGGAATTGGGGTCATATTGAAGACAAAATTTATCGCCCTGATAGGCCAGGTAGCTCTCAACTTGAAAATCCTCGTCGAGACGAGGCACTTCATTCTTGGCTCGCTTGCGGCCAAAGCGCTCCATCCATTCGGGCCCCGATCGATAGGTCAGCGTACCCATCTCTCGCGCCACCCGAAGACCACGATGGGGAAAACTCCTGCCGTAGTAGCGACCCTCGTTCCAGTCGGGATCAGCCATCACCGCTTGGCGCTGAACGAAACGCATGGCGATGGATTGGGGATGAGAACACGCAGCGGCCGAGATACTGGCCAGCCGCTGAACCCGAGCGGGGGCCAGCGAGGCGATCATCAGCGATTGCATACCTCCCAGGGATGCACCCACCGAAGCGTACAGGGTGTCGATCCCGAGATGATCCAGCAGTAGCAACTGTGCACTCACCATGTCCCGAACGGTGAGTATCGGAAAATCCGTTGCATAGGGATTTCCAGTAATCGGGTCAGTCGAAGAGGGCCCTGTACTGCCATAGCAGCCCCCAATCAGGTTGGTGCAGATGACGTAGTAGCGATTGGTATCAATCGCGAGCCCGGGACCCACTATTTCCTCCCACCAGCCCGGATTTTGATTTTGCTTTTGGCTGCGGGCGTGCGAGGAAGCGGACAGACCCGTGTGGAGCAAAATGGCATTATCCCGCTCAGGAGAGAGCTCGCCCCAACTTTCCCACGCCAAGTTGAGTTCGGGCAGGATTCCACCCCATTCGCACTCGAAGGGTTCGGGGGAGTGGAAAGTCTGATAGCCCGAGACCACTTTCTCGTATTGGGGTTCTGGACCGAGAGGAATTGCAGACCCTGGCATTCCGTGACTCTAGATCGTTGGGAACCGGATGGCGATTGGCTCGGTCGGCGGATAGATCGCGAGAGCGCAGCCTTCACCCACCCAGGCGACTTCCGACGAGGCCCCGAACCGATTCAGAGCATATGTGAGTTGACCAGCACGCCCCCGTCGCATTGCAAGCAGGCACCCGTCACGAAGGACGACCTCTCCGAGGCCAACCAGATGACCGCCTCGGCAACCTCTCCCGGCCTGCCCACCCGCCGCATCGCGTGTTGCGCCACGGTTCGATCCCTGAACTCGGGAAATTTTTCGAAGTACCGAATCAGAGAGGGCGTTTCGAATCCGCCCGGAGCCACGGAATTCACCCGTATGCCACGCGCGGAGTACTCGGCGGCCCCAGTCTTCGTTAACGCGTCCACACCACCCTTTGCAGCGACATAAGCCCCCAGAAACGCTTCGCCCTTGAACTGGCTGGCTGAACTGATGTTGATGATGGAGCCCCCGCCCGATGCCAGCATCGCCGGCACCTGGTACTTGATTCCGTGAAAAACCCCCTTCAGGCAGACATCGATGGTGCGACTCCATGTGCGATCGTCGATCTCATGGAGGAGCTTGAAATCGCCGGCGCCTCCGGCGGCATTGTTCGAAGCCCAATCAAGTCCGCCAAAGCACTCGACCACCCGGGCCACCGACGATTCCATCCCCGACGCATCGGCCACATCGACTTCGCAAACGATGGCCTCCCCCCCCGCCTCACGCACAGCCGAAGCAGTTCCCTCTGCCGCCTCGGGATCGATATCCAGAACCCCCACCCGAGCTCCTTCGCGAGCCGCGAGGATGCATGTCTCACGGCCCAGGCCCGACCCCGCACCGGTAACCAGGCCTCTCTTTCCTTCCAGCATGCCCATAGCCATATCTCCCCTAAACCAAATAAATCCTAGCAGCCAAACACAATCTCAGAAGCAACACGACAACGCGGACGACATCGCCTTTGCGTCGGCTATTCTTTTGAAATTGGGAGGTCCATCGATGACCCTGAGCCAGTTGATCCAGTCAGCCGCGACGATTGAGAAAATCTCCGATCACCTCGATCAGCTCGATGCCGCCGAACGCCAAAATCAGACACTGGCTCTGAATGGAAGCCTTCAACAAGAACTTTACTCGATTGCCGCTCAGGCCTCGGCGATTGACTTGGCTCATTTTGTTCCGGATGACATTCAAGACGGCCGGGAGGTCATCCACTTCGGCCGCAACAGCCAGCCCGCTTTTCGTTTTTTCCAGAAGCGCTGGTGCCGACCCACTGGCGCTCCGGATGAACTCTGGGGCTACAACGAAGCGGGCGTACGCCCGCTGATTGGACCTGGCTATTTCGTCGCCCACCCCACCGCGGAAGGCGGGAGCGATCCGCGAGGCGCGATCGTGGTGGACTATTTCAAGCTGCCCGAGGGACCGATGCCCGGGGGATGGCCCAAAATAAAGCCTAATTCCAGTGGGCTGCAAATGTTTGTCTACAACAAGACTCGGGACTACATGCGGCGGGTTTCGGCGCACGTCTCCATCGGGGTCGCCTTTCGAATGGAAAAGCGAATCATGGGCTACTTCGTGCTCTGTCGCGAAGAGAGTCCCTAGGCCTCTTCGCCTTTTCCCAATGGACTTCAAATGCCATCGGAAGTCTCGAAGTACCAGTCCAGCGCCTCGCCCTGAAAAGCACCGGACGGCCAATGGCGACCCCCCTCGTCCACGGAGAATTGCACCCGGTAGCCCGCTCGCTCCAGGTTTTCACGCATAGGCAGCGCAATCTGATCAAAGGGGAACAGCGGGTCGGCAGTGCCGTACTCGAGATAGAAACGCGTTCGCTTGTCTTGGGCCCCCACCGCGTTCCGATCCATCGACGCAAAACCTGCTGCCCAGCACAGCCCCGCATCGAAAAAACCGGGGTTGGAGAGGGCCAGGGACAGCGCGTAGCTCGCCCCATCCGAGTAGCCCATCAGCACCTGGCGCCCGGGATCAATGGGGTAGCGGCGATAGACGAGATCCCACGCATATTCAAGGAATTCCAGATCGGGTTGCCCCCCGCCCCCCGCGATCAAATCCCATGTGGGCTCGACCGAGCGAGGAATCAGGAATAGCGCCTGCCGGGAATCGGGTTGATCTCGACATGCCTTGACGAGCATCTCATCCTGGCGCCCCGCACCATGAAAAACTGTGATCAGCGGGTAACTCCGCTGACTATCAATCACACTGGGCGTCAGCAGAACAGCGCGGGACGACCCGGATTCGAGTTCGACGAAACCAGTAGGCGAAGCCTCCTCCCGCGCCTCCACGGGCCGATGAGCGAGTCGGAGCGTCATCCGTTCCATGGGGTTAGGATAACAGCCCACGTGGGCCGGCAACGTGCACGGCTCGCGTTTTCGAACCCTGGCAAATCCTGGTAAATATGGAGTAGAAGAAAATGGCAGCAGCGGGCAGACTCGAAGGCAAGGTGGCAATTATTACCGGGGCGGCCCGCGGGCAAGGTGAATGCGAAGCTCGTCTGTTCGTGGCAGAAGGTGCTCGAGTCATTTTGGGAGACGTGCTTGACGACGAAGGCAAAGCCGTGGCCGAGGACCTGGGGGACAGTGCGGTCTACGTTCACCTGGACGTCCGGAGCGAGGAAGATTGGGCCTCTGCGGTTGCCGCAGCGGGCGAACTCGGCCCTCTGAACGTGCTCGTCAACAACGCCGCGGTCACGCATTTTGCATCGCTCAAAGAGACCACACTCGAGGACTACAACCGAGTGATCGGAGTCAACCAGGTGGGAACATTCTTGGGCTTGCGCACGGTTTTCGACCCAATGAAGGCTGCCGGGGGGGGGTCCATTGTGAATGTTTCCTCCATCGACGGACTCAAAGCCAAAAACGGACTGGTCGCCTACGCGAGCAGTAAATGGGCTATCCGGGGGCTCACCAAGGTCGCCGCCATCGAATTTGGGCGTCACAACATACGCGTCAACTCTCTACACCCGGGCGGAGTCGACACTGTCATGGGCAACCCGACGGGGTCTGAGGAAATCGATCTCTTCTACAAGAACCAACCGATTCCGCGCTGTGGACAGCCGATTGACATTGCTCGGCTCGCGTTGTTTATGGCCTCGGATGAGTGTTCCTACAGCACAGGATCCGAATTCATTGCCGATGGGGGATGGAACGTTGGCGAATTCCTGCCCTATCTCCCGAGTTCTAACTGACCCCGTACCGGGCAGCGATTCCTTCCAAAAACACCTCTATGAGCGCCTCGTGGAGATCGTCTACTTTGACCATTTCCAGGCCGATCAGATCCTCCAACTCGGTAAATTTCCCCGATTCGGAGGCAGAAATATCCACAAGGAGGTTCTCCCATGCGGCCCGCATCCCGTCATTCGGTGCATGGTGGAGATCGAGCCGTCTGAGAAGTTTTTGAAAGAGAATCCAAATCTCGACTGCCCCAGAGAGCTCAAAACCATCTCGCCGAAAGACGAAAATAAAGTCGTCGAATCGCTCTAATAACTCCGGGCTTCGGTGCCCCGCCACGCGAAAAATATCGAGTTTTTCCATGGGCTCAGCGGTGTGTTTGACTTGAAAATTAGTCCCAAGCAGCCATTTTCGATACCCGCGAATGGCCTCTCGTAGATACTCGCGCCAAACCAATTCCCTCTTCACCACCGGAACCGACGTCACGATCTCTTTAGCGATCGCATCGAAAATCGATTTCTTGTTGGGAAAATAGTGATAGAGGGACTGGGGTGACACATTCAGCATTTCCGCCAACTTTCGCAGGCTGAATTCATCCTTGGGAATCCGAGTCGCTACTTCCAAAATGGTCCGGCGACTCACTAAATGGGGCCGCCCCCGGCTGGACTCCGATTTCGAACTCAAATCAATTCCCTCCACGTGGGCGACGTTAGGCGAAAGACCCAGTCCGCAAAGACCGAAAAACGCCCTTCAGAGTACGCAGCACGAACAAATAGTCGGAACGCCTGACAGTGGAGCACAAATAGCCGCAATATTTTTACAAATTTTTCACGGCGATCAATTTGCCTTGACGAGACCCCTCAGAACATTAGGACGAAGTGCCGATTCTTACCCGCCGGATCGAGGCAAGGAGTTGGATTTATCGAGGGTTCTGAGCGTGGGGCTTGGGCTTGGGCTTGGGCTTGGGCTTGGGCTTGGGCTTTAAACCCTAAACTAGAAACCCGAGCAAGGGGTAGGGGTTCGGCCATTTTGAAGGCCGTCCCGACAAACTGGCCCCGTAGACACGGATTCGAAGTGATTCGGCTTGCCGTTGGTGACAAGCCCTTCCCGGACTTTCTTCCACCGGCGCCCGAGAAGTGGGCCCAGGGAAGTCTCTGTACCCCCCGCTAAGCTTCCCTCTTTGGGCGCTCGTAGAACCCCAGAACCGCCCGCCGGCCCGATTCTGGAGCACCCGAATCCTGCCCAGGGTGACTTCTGCCATCCGATGACTAGAAATGAAAGGACAATCATGACCCATGAGACCAATGAGGAAATCGTTCGCCACTTCGTCGAGGCCTGGTCGCGGCTGGACCCCGCCGAACTCAGCAGCTACTTCGCCGAGGACGGGATCTACCACAACATGCCGGCCCGACCGGTGGTCGGACGGGCGAACATCGAGAAAATGATCACTGGCTTTATCGCCTCCTGGACCCATACCGAATGGGAATTGTTGAATCTGCTCTCCGCCGGCAACCTCGTCGTCGCCGAACGCCTCGACCGGACGAAAGCCGGGGAGAAGGGGGTCGACCTGCCCTGCACCGGTGTCTTCGAAATGGAAGATCAGAAAATAAAAATTTGGCGGGACTACTTCGACATGGCGACATATGCCCGGGGCATGAGCTAGTACGGGCTAGTATCGAGTACGGAGTCAAGCCCCCGGCAAACCCGCTGGGTGGAATCGCAGGGAGACCAGGTCCATGCAGGCATTTTTGGTTGCCACCATAGCTTTCCTGGTCGGCGCCATCGCAGCGTATGGATGGGTTACGCGAAGGCTCGCTGGAACACAGGAAGCCCTGCGGGCCACCCGGGAGGAACTGGCCGCCACCGGCGCCGAGCGAGATGCCGCCCGTGCCCAGTTGAAACAACTCCAGGAAGACCGGGAAACCATGAAAGAATCCTTTGGTTCCATGGCGGCCGACCAGCTCAAGTTGAGCCGCGACGAACTCCTGAAGCAGGCCGGAGAGCGCTTCGAGAAGAGCGAGCAGAAACAAGCGGGCGAGCTGCAAAAGCGTCACGACTCCATCGAGAAGGAGTTCAAGACGCTCACCGAGACTGTCAGAAACTTCGAGAAGATGCATAGTCAAATCGAGAAGGACAGAACCGAAGCCTTCTCGGCCATGCGGGAGCAGGTCACCTCCCTGCGCGCCCAAACCGTAGAACTCGGACAATCGAGCAGCGAACTCTCCATCGCGCTGCGGGGCTCGAGCCAAAGCCGAGGGAAATGGGGCGAACTGGCCCTGCGTAATATCTGCGAAGCGGCGGGTATGACCGAGCATTGCGATTTTATCGAGCAATCCGCCGAGGATTCGGCCAAGCGGCCCGACCTCATCGTAAGGCTTCCCGGAGAGGGCTTGATTCCCATCGATGCAAAGGTTCCCTACGCGGAATACGAGCGCATGGTCGGGGAAACGGACCCCGCAGAGCGGAAGGCGCTCCTCAAGAAACATGGAGAAGTAGTACGATCCACCATGCTGAGCCTGGCCAAGCGCGACTATCCGGGCCTGCTGGGCGGCGAGATCGATTTCACCGTGATGTTCATCCCCATTGAGAGCGTGGCGGCAGCGGCCTTCCAAGCCCGGCCCGACCTTCAACAAGAGGCCATCGACCACGCAATCCTGATTGTCACTCCGGTGACCCTGATCGCTCTATTGCGAAC
>DUCT01000158.1:0-14749 GCA_012959665.1 Myxococcales bacterium
CACCTCGGCACTATCCCCGGGCCCTAGGGCCAGTATGTCCACGACATGCAGAGCCAATTGCGTCTCCCCCTGCTCGGCGAGCTCCCGGGCGCGGTCGAGGACCGCCGCGGGATTCTCCAGGGCGGAGAACACTGCAGCACCCGCCGCATCGGGATGCGCAGGGTGCAGGTGGGTGGGGTTGCGATCCCACCAGCCGGTTTCCCCGCGAAAGATGTCTCGGACAATGTAGTCCGCGCAGCCATAAAGGGGTTTCATCCACGGAACTCGGAAGAGATCCGGCGGATAGTCCAGCTCGTGCAGGATCTCGACAACACCCATGCCCCGGTTGATCCGGTTGACGACCTCAGTCCGGAGCCACCTCAGCGCCGCGGCAGTGCCTAGTAGAATCTCCTGAATTCTTTCGCGTCCTTCCAGGGCCGGGCCGAATTCCATTACGACGATTTCGGGCTGCAGCCTAGCCAATCGCTCCAGGGTATCGGCCCAACGGACGGGATCCCTTAAGCTTCGCAGGGGCGTCCCCACGTTGGGGATGCTCGGCGTGATGGCGGCTCCTCCATAAAGGAGCTTCTCCTTGGGAAGCCATGCCACCAAGGCGTCGTCGGTCTCGGACGGGGCCCACAGGATCTGAATCTGACGGCTGGCGTCCCCCAGCCGCAGAGCATTCTGGAAAGTCTCGCTAGGCAGGTTGAGTTCCAAAGCCTGTTTCATCGTGCCTACAGGCAAACGGAATTGCAGTTCGACGAAGAACTTCTGCAGCCCCTCGGTTTCCCTATACCTTTCCCAGCGGCGAACCAGATTTTCGTGGGCAATCACGCGTGGCGCGGCATCCCCCCGGGCTGCGGAATCCTCCAGCCAGGTATTCACCGCGTTGTTGTAGCCGAGATGTCCATGGCTATAGAGAATCGAATGAACCGGCGCTTCGGTGATCTCCCTCAGTGCCGCCAGCATTTTTCGCGCTTCACCCCGAGATGGCCCGGTGTCGATTTGAACGACGCCGGTATTGGTTTCGATGGAGAGCGCGTTCCCCATTCCGCCCAACACGTGAACCCCTTCGGCAAGGGTCCCTATGAATGATGGGATCGTCGTGGGATTGGCCTGAGCTGCCCTGCTCTGCTGAACTCCGTCCGATTCGGTCATTGGACTCTTTCAGACATTGTCGCCCGAGCCCCCCAGAAGGAGATCTCTCACTGTCGACGAGAGCACCTCAAGGTTGAAGGGCTTATAGAGAAACGCGGTCCCCTCCCCCTCGATATCACTGGCATCCAGTTCATCCTCGGAATGGCCCGATACATAAACCACTTTGAGATGGGGCATCGAAAGCCTGAGCCGGCGAATCATTTCGGCCCCACCCAATCTTGGCATAATGACGTCGGTCACCACGAGGTCAATTTCCGCTGAATGCCGAAGCGCGAGCTCGTATCCCCGCAACCCATCGTTGGCTTCAATAATGCTGTAGCCCTGGTTGGACAAGGTTCGAACCACGAGGCTCCGCACGGAGAGTTCATCCTCCACGACAAGAATTGTCTCGCTGCCCTCCCATGTGGGTTTTTCCGATGCCACGGGCTCGGTGTAGTACTTCTCGACATCAATGGCTCTCGGCAAGTAGACGTGGAAGCTGGAACCCACCTCCATCTCGCTCGTGACCCCAATGGCACCACCGCTTTGCTGAACAATGCCATAGGTGGTGGAAAGGCCTAGTCCGGTCCCTTCTCCGACCGGCTTGGTGGTAAAGAAGGGATCAAAAATATGCTCCAGGGTCTCGGCATCCATTCCGGTCCCTTCGTCCGAGATCTCCACATGGAAGTATTCACCGGCCTCCAAATCCTTTATTGTCGCCGCGAGCGCTTGATCCACCGTAATATTCCGGCTGCTGATCAGGATTTTTCCGCCATTGGGCATCGCATCTGCTGCATTGAGGATGATATTCAGGATGGCTTGCTCAAGACGTGCAGGCTCGCTCCTGACGAACCACGGGTTTTCTTCGGCTTCCAGTTCAATCCTCACCGAGTCGGGAAGAATTTTTTCGATCATATCGATGAGTGACACGACCATCCCCGTTGGATTGATGTTCTCAGTGGACAAACTGTCGCGTCGGCTGAAGGCCAGTAATTGCTTGGTAATCGAGGTGGCACGATCCCCGGCATGCGCAATTTCTGCCAGCCCAGCTCGCGCCTCCTCGGGAAGATCAGTCCGGAGAAGAAGCAACTCCGTGTAGCCATTGATCGCCATGAGGAGATTATTGAAGTCATGAGCGACGCCACCGGACAGTCGGCCGATGGCTTCGAGGCGTCGTTTTAGACCGATTTGCTTTTCTGTCTGGGCCAGGTCCTCCCGCAGCTTGTTGCGCTCGGTGAGGTCTCGAATGTAGGCGATGAACTGGGTCTCTTGTGAACTTTGAATCGCATGTACGGTCAGTTCAATGGGGAACTCGGTTCCGTCGGACCGTACGGAAAAAGTCTCAAGCGTGACCCCCAGGATGTTGGCCAGTCCTGTTTCTAGGAAGCGCTTGAAGCCTGCCTCTTGATCATTGTAAAGACTCGGCGGGATCAGTACATCGGGCATCAACCGGCCAACGGCCTCCTCGGCCGATAGACCGTACAGGCTCTCCGCGGTGGGGTTGAAGACCGTAATCTTGTTCATTCGATCGATCATGACAATCGCATGAGTGGATAAGTCGACGCTGGCCTCAAATCGCTCGTTGCTTAGAGCGAGAGCGATATTCTTTTCGATTTCTGCGTTCCGCGATGCGGTGAGATCCATGGAGGAACGCCTCATCAGTTGGGAAACGATGGCTGCGATAGCCGTACACAGCCCAATCGCCAGAACCAAGTTGAGGGTCAGCATCGCGACATTGTCCTGCTTGCCCTCGGGTGTTGGCAGGACGTCCGAAAGCATGCCCAGCATCAGCATCGCAGCAATGCCCCCTGCACCCGACACGAAAGCGATCCGAGCACCCAGCAGTAGACCGCCCAGGAGAGGAACGATCAGGAACCAGACGGCGTAAGGGGAACGAACTCCCCCCTCGTAATAAGCCGGAACGAGGGTGATCCCCATGCCCACCACAACAAGGATTCCCGCGCCCCATTGGGCTGACTTTGTCGTACGAATCACGCCGACAGCGAGCAGAAAGCCACAAAGCCCGAACACAAAAGAAATTTTTCGAGCGAAATCGAGTTCGACCTGAGTCGCCGAGTACGCATAGCCAAGACACAGTGAGACCGCCGCACAGTAGGCGACGATCGTGACAAAGCGCCGTTGGGTTGCAGCCTGGAAGATCCCCGCAAGTGCTTCAGTTGTATCGGTCTTTTCGGTCAATCCAGCCATATATATGGCGAGGCCCCCGTCGTGAGAATATCAGGGCCAGCCTGACCTTTCGTTTAGGAGCAAACCCTAATGGGTTCTCCCCATCCTGGAATAGGTTTTCGGGAATACTGCGGCGGAACAGGCTCGAAAAAAGCTCCCCGCAAGTAACAGAATTTTCGTTACTTCTCCTGCTTTATGTTCTCTTGCTGTTGAACCTCGAATATCGTCCGGACCCGCGACGGGCCGACCTGGCAAGGCCGCGGATCGTGCCGGGCCCATTTCGCGGGTCGCCCGCGAATTAGGCTGTCCCCGTGTGGACTTTTGCGCACGAGATCAGTGTAGACGAAGGCATCTGCGGATGAGTAGGTCTGCAGAAGCAGCGGACGCTCCTGCTTGGACTGATTTCTGGCCGACCCGTGAACCGTTCGGCAATTGTGAACGGTCACCGTGCCGGCTGGACCGCACGGGTAGACGGCATTTTCAAGGTCGAGTTGAGTCAGGTCCTGCTTGCGGATGCAGCCGACCCAATTATCCCCCTCATATTGGTCAAAAAGAGCCAGATGATGGCTGCCGGGAACGAAGCCCACATTGCCCATTTCCGGTGTCACCTCTTCGAGAAAAACGCCCAGGGTCAACGGGGTGTAGTTGGTGTGTGGCCAGAACTGAATGTCCTGATGCCATTTCACCTCTTCCCCGCCTCCGGGAGCCTTAAAATTCAACTTGCCGTGATGGAATTTTATATCCGGGCCGATCAAGTCTTCCACCACATCCACCAGCACCGAATCCTTGGCGAATTCCCAGAAGGTGGGATCCAGATCCGCAGGCGAGACAAGTCGGCGAAGCCGCGGGTTTTCGGCGCTGTGATCGGGTTCGAGGTCAAAGAGCGGAGTCGATTCACTCAGGGATCGACTCCGCTCGACGAACTCGCCACTCACTTGCCGAAGTCGCTCGAGCCAGTCGTCCTCGATGAGGGCCTGAAGTGCAATGAAACCATCTTGCTCGTAGGCAACGCGCTGCTCCGGGGAAAGAACCTTCAGGTCACCTTCGCCTTCTGCCGATGTGATCCGATGCGCCTCTTTGTCCAAGCTAGTCCCGAGAGGCTTCAATGCTGGGCCGACTCGCAACACGGGTGTACCATGCCTGCAGTTTCTCGAGTTTTGGATTCAGGGGCTGGCCCACGGATCCTCCGAACTCGAGAAACGCGTAGAGCAGGATGTCAGCCAGGCTAAACCGGCTTCCGCAGATGAATTCTTTGTCGGCGAGCTGCCCTTCGAGCCACTCGAGTTTCTCCTGGGCAAGAAGTTTGAGATCGTCGGCCGCCTGGGGAAATGTGCGCATTCTGTCCTTGAAGAGTCCATGCCCCTCGGCGCTCCGGAAGCCATTCGCGAGTGGCTCGACGATGTTCAGGTCGATCCGGCGTGTCCACATTCGGGTTTCGCCGCGCTCCTGGGGGGTCTCGCCCATCAAGCGAGGGGTGGGGCCCACTTCGTCCAGGTACTCGCAGATCGCGGTGATTTCCGCGAGGTAGCTGCCGTCATCGAGTTCAAGTGTCGGCAGTCCGCCACTGGGGTTGCGGCTCAAGTGATCGGCCTGGCGATTTTCGCCAGCCATCAAATCGACCTCGACAAGGGATACTTCCATGGCCTTCTCGGCCAGGAAAACGCGTACGACCCTCGGATTGGGTCCTATACCGGTATACAATTTCACTGGACAATTCCTTTTGGCTTTGGTGTGAGGAGTTCATCGATGGGTCGATGGATTGGGGATTTTGGATAGTCGCTTTTGGATAGGCGCTTTTGGATAGGCGCTTTTGGATTGGGTCTTTTGAATAGTCCCTTGTAGAGAGGCCCTCGGTAGAGAGTCCGTAGTAGACTCTTCCCGGGCGCGATTTCTTTGCCCACGACCGTTGGGGGAAACAATTTCGCTCAGCTTCGGCTTAACTGCAAAAAAAATAGCAGGGAGCCACTCGGGACGAGAGCGCAACGACCACAGCCATGGGGCACGTCTCGGCTCCCACCGGGCATATCACCATTCGAAAGGACAATTCCCATGAACACAATCGAGCGCGACCGTCGCCGGGTCTGGCACCCCTATTCGGCTCCTCAGGCCGATCCGATCTTCGAAGTCGTCGCGGCCGAGGGGATGCGTCTCACCCTGGCCGACGGGCGTGAGTTGGTCGACGGGATGTCATCTTGGTGGGCCGCAATTCACGGCTATCGCCACCCCGCGATCGAGAAGGCGGTTGCAAGCCAATTGGAAACCATGCCGCACACCATGTTTGGTGGCCTCACCCACGAGCCAGCCGTGGCACTCTGTGAGCGGCTCGTGGAATGGGCACCCGGAGATTTCGAAAGGGCATTCCTCTCGGACTCGGGATCGGTTGCCGTGGAGGTTGCCATCAAGGTTGCCCTTCAATATTGGATGGCCCGTGGCGAGAAAGGCAGACACCGCTTACTCACGGTCAAGGGGGGGTACCACGGCGACACCTTCGCGACCATGGCCGTCTGCGATCCGGTCAACGGAATGCACGACTTCTTTACCGGAAGTCTGGCGCAACACGTTTTTGCCGAGCGGCCCTCGTGTCGCTTCGACGAACCTTTCGAGGAAGTCCATATTGCAAATTTCGCAGGCTTGCTCGAGGCCCACCGGACCGAGTTGGCGGCGGTCATTCTGGAGCCCGTGGTGCAAGGTGCGGGAGGAATGTGGTTCTACTCCCCTTCGTACTTGAAGCGCCTCCGGGAACTCTGCGATCAAGCGGAGGTTCCCTTGATTCTGGACGAGATCGCAACGGGCTTCGGACGAACTGGGGAAATGTTCGGTTCGGATCACGCGGGGATTTCGGCGGACATCGTATGCCTGGGCAAGGCACTCACCGGCGGAACCATGAGCTTGGCCGCCACCCTGGTCAGTCCAGAGATTTGCTCGACCATCGGTGGAGGAGAGCCCGGCGCTCTGATGCATGGACCGACGTTCATGGGCAATCCCCTGGCGTGTGCAGCAGCAGGAGCCAGCCTGGACTTGCTCGAGACGACTCCCTGGCGGGAGCGGGTCGCCGCCATTGAATCCCAGTTCCGTGCGGAACTCGAGCCTTGCCGAAAGTTACCGGGAGTGACGGATGTCCGAAGCCTGGGCGCGATTGGCGTCGTCGAGCTCGATCGCCCGGTGGATATGGCTCGAGTGCAGCCCGCCTTCGTTGAGCGGGGTGTCTGGATCCGTCCTTTTGGACGGCTCGTTTACGCCATGCCGCCGTTCATCGCATCGGCCCAGGAAATCACGGCCCTGACCGACGCCATCGGCTCTGTTCTGACCGAGGTCCATTGAAAGGAGAGCAGGACCCAGTCCGTAGCCCCGATGCCCCTGAGGTCGCACCAGAGCCCGACTAACCGAGCGCCGGGAATCAAGTACTGAGAACTAAACGCTCAGGGACAAGCACTGAGAACTAAACGCTCAGGAAAGAAGCACCCAATAAGCACTAATGCGATAAGCGCTAATGCAATAAGCGCTAATGCAATAAGCACTAATGAAATAAGCACTAATGAATGGAGCACTCGGGAGGGGCACTCTCCAGCAGGGCATTACGGGTAGATGAGATCCAGGACCGCTTCGATATGTGCCTCGATCATTTCCGGATCGGTGGCTTCGCGGCCCACGAGGGAACGGAACTCGTTCTGAACCACATAGGGAAGTCCCGCAGCACCGATGATCATGTAGTAGAGGTGCTCCTCCCGACCCGCCCGACCATACCCCTGGGCCGTTGCCCGGCGCGTCTCGCTATTCACATACTCGAAGTTGGGCCGAAGGTGCTTTTCAATCAGCCATTCAGTCCGCGAATTGGCTGAGATCCCCTCCATGAATCCGATCTGGAGAATCTCGGGGTTCCCCGCCACGAAGCGGATATATGCCGCTAGGCGTAGCCGGGTTTGTTCCCGGGGATCGGCCCCTACAAATTCCGAACGGGCCACCGACATCTGCGTCGCGAAGCGCCCAAAGATGTCGTCCACGACGGCTTTCCACAGAGCTTCCTTGGTTTTGAAGTGGTAAGGCAGCGACGCCAGCGCCACACCCGCCCTCTCGGCGATGGCCCGGGTAGTTGCCCCCTCGAAACCACGGGACGCAAAAATTTCCTGGCCCGCTTCCAGTAGCCTCTGACGAGTCTCGATGCTTCTCTTCTGGTGGTTTCGGTCAGGAGGGTCGATAAAATTTACTTTCCAAGTTTCACGGGATACACCCGCCCCGCATCACATCCAATGGCCCAGGCAAGAAAAGGCAGGTAAATGCAAGGCAACTGTATCAAAGATTTCCCTGAGTACCGATAAAATCGCCGCCCCAGGAGGCATTGGTCCCGAGAATATTTGCCCGCGCGGCAGTTTCATTTTTGTCACCAAGTGCGACTATCTGGGGCCGGCGACGACGTTCTGATCCCCTCGCGTTGTCGAGAAATCGGTTCAGTACCCTCTACCAAGCTCAATACCCTCCTCTATCGAGTTCGACACCCTCTTCATCAAGTTCAAAACCCCTCTCTGCCAAAATGAACAACGGAGGTTTTCGCCCCATGTATCCCGGTAGCCTGGCACAGAAACTCCCTGACAAACCCGCTTACATCATGGCCGCCAGCGGCGAAGTGGTGACCTACGGCCAATTGAATGACGCATCCAATCGGGCCGCTCAACTATTCTGGTCCCTCGGACTCCGCCCGGGAGATCACATCGCCTTCTGCATCGAAAATCACCCGCGTTTCTTCGAAATCTGCTGGGCAGCCCAACGCTCAGGACTCTATTTCACAGCGATCAGTTCCCGACTGACCCCGACTGAGACCGAATACATCATCAACGACTCCGAGGCCAAGCTCCTCGTAACCTCCGCAGCCAAGGCCGACCTAGCCCAGGGCCTGACCGGAAAGTGTCCCGGCCTGAAAGCAAAGTTCATGATTGACTCGGTGATCGAAGGCTACGACTCCTGGGAAGACGCCACAGGGAGCCAACCCGCACAGGCCCTCGCCCAGGAACTCGAAGGCGCGCAAATGCTGTACTCATCTGGAACGACCGGGCGACCCAAGGGGGTCAAGCATCCCCTGAGCACTCAGCCGATTGGCACTCCGCCCCCATTGTTGGCACTGATCACCGCAATGTACGGGGCGGTGGAGGACTCCGTCTACCTATCCCCAGCACCCCTCTACCACGCCGCGCCCCTCGCCTACAACATGGCCTTCCAACGGGTGGGTGCGACCTGCATCATAATGGAGAGCTTTGATCCCATTGAAGCACTTCGTTTGGTCGAGGCGCACCGCATTACCCATAGCCAGTGGGTACCGACCATGTTCGTTCGCATGTTGAAGCTTCCCGAGGAACTCCGGACCCAATACGACTTGTCGAGCATGGAGGTTGCCATCCATGCGGCCGCGCCCTGCCCGATTCCCATCAAGGAAACGATGATCGACTGGTGGGGCCAAATCATCCATGAGTATTACGCGGGAACCGAGGGCAATGGGTTCGTGATGATCAACAGCGAGGAGTGGCTCGCCCACAAAGGCAGTGTGGGCCGCAGTCCGAATGCGGTCGTTCATATCCTTGGCGATGCGGGTGAGCCTTTGCCCCACGGCGAGATCGGCACGATCTACTTCGAGAGCGATACGAAATTCGAGTATCACAATGCACCCGAGAAAACCGCCGGCGCTCGTAGCTCCCAGGGCTTCACCACGTTGGGCGACGTGGGCTATCTCGACGAGGAGGGCTGGCTCTACCTGACCGATCGGAAGGCGCACATGATCATTTCCGGGGGTGTGAACATCTATCCCCAGGAGACCGAAAACCGCTTGATCACCCATCCCAAGGTTCAGGACGTCGCGGTCATCGGCGTACCCAACGAGGACTTTGGCGAGGAGGTCAAGGCCGTTGTTCAACCCCTGGACATGGCCGATGCGGGCCCTGCCCTCGCACAGGAACTGATGGATTATTGCCGAGAAGAACTCGCCGGGATCAAGTGCCCTCGCAGTATCGATTTCGATCCTGAACTGCCCAGGCATCCGACAGGAAAGCTTTACAAAAGGCTCCTGAAGGACCGCTACTGGGAAGGCCATTCGTCTCGAATCGTCTAGCGCCCGGCCGATCCGCCCAATCGTTGCCACCCGGAGGAGAACATGTCCAACGTCATTCGCGATGCCAAAGAGCCGATGCACTGGGACGAGGAAGTGGACGTCCTGGTGATCGGTCTGGGGGTCGCCGGGGCAGCCGCAGCCCTGGAGGCCTCGTCGCTGGGGGCCGACACCCTGGTTCTGGAACGCGCGGGGGGCGGCGGGGGCACCTCGGCGATGTCCGGGGGTGTCGTTTACCTGGGGGGAGGCACGGGTCTACAGAAAGCCTGCGGCTTCGAAGATTCAGCCGAAGAGATGTTCAAGTATCTGATGGCCTCCACGGGTCTATCCCCCGACGAAGCCAAGATCCGTCTCTACTGCGAGGGCTCCGTGGATCATTACGACTGGCTTTGTGCCCAAGGCGTCCCCTTCAAGCAGACCTACTACCACGGTACCAGCGGGGAACCGCCGACGGACGACGGCCTGGTTTGGTCCGGGGCGGAGAACGTTCACCCCTTCCGGGAGATCGCCCGCCCGGCACCTCGGGGCCACGTCCCTCAAGTAGAACACCAGGGCGGACCACTGTTGATGGCGAAACTCTGCGCCGCCGTCGACGCTAGCCCGGCCCGGGTCGCAGCGAATCATCGTTGCACGGCGCTCTATCAGAACAGCGACGGCGAGATCCTGGGGGTGGCCGCTCGATATTTTGAAGAGGAGCGCCGGATTCGCGCCCGGGGGGGTGTCATCCTGACCACGGGGGGCTTCGTCCTGAACGACGAGATGCTCCTCAACCACGCGCCCCTCGCCCTGCGCTGCGGGATGCGCGTTGCTGCGGCAGGGGATGACGGGAGCGGAATACGTCTGGGAGTCGCCGCTGGAGCCGCGACCATCCACATGGACGCCATTTCGATCTCCCTGCCCATCACTCAGCCCTGGGCACTCAAACGCGGCATCTTGGTCAACCGTCAGGGCCAACGCTTCATCAACGAAGACACCTACTACGGCCGCCTCGGCGAAGCCGCCCTGCTTCATCAAGACGGCCAGGCATTTCTGGTGGTGGACGACGGGACCTTTGAGAAGCCCGAATACATGGAAGCCATTGCGGGAGTCGGCGAGAGCCCCGAAGAACTCGAGCAGGCCCTCAAACTACCTCCCGGGAGTCTTCAGTCAACGCTTGAACTTTATAACCGGCACGCCGAAAACGGCAGCGACCCGCTCTTTCACAAGTCAACGGATTATCTCGAGCGCCTGGATCGGCCGCCCTATGGGGCATTCGATTGCACCACGGAGAAGGCCCTCTACGCGGTATTTACCCTCGGCGGCCTGCAAACGGATACCGAGGGTCGCGTGCTCGATCCCGAAGGAGATGTCTTGGGCGGTCTCTTCGCCGCGGGACGCTCCACGTCGGGCATTGCGGTGGGCGGCTACAGCAGTGGCCTGTCCCTGGGTGACGGTTCTTTTTTTGGGCGCCGGGCGGGTCGAACCGCTGCCGCATTTCGTAAGTAGCTGACCCTTTTTAGTCGGAATCCAGAAATTCCCAGAAAGCACCCGGAGAAAATCACCTATGAGTAGCCTTGAGAGTCGGAAAGCATTCAATGAATTGCTTGACCTCCTTCAGGAAATCGACAGCCGCTACTTGGGACCCGAATGGGGACTGGGAACGGACGAGGACGTGGCCGGGGGATTTCGCGCGGTCATGCACATTCTCCAGGGCGCCCTCTTCAGCCATTTCGAGGAAGACACAAACCACCCCAGCTTCCTCCGGATCGTCTCTCCGAGTCGAAAATTCACCGGAGACAACGCGGACGCGGTCTACTATGAGGCGCCCATCGACCCCAATCTGGCATACCGGATACGCGGCAATACGGGCGGCGCCATCTACACATCGCTGACTCTCGAAGCCGGTACCCAAGCAGGCGGGCTCGGCACACACACCGCAGGGGTGATCAACGACGAGACCTTCGAGATCGCCGACGATGGAAGTTTCGAAGTCATTCTGGGAGGCGCTCCCCGGGAGCAGAATTGGCTTGCCCTACCCCCTGACGCGAATCGCATCACCACCCGGCACTACTTTGAGAACGAAACCTACGCGGCCTGTGATCCCACTATCACGATCCAACTGCAGATCGAAGCCATGGATGCGTTGCCGCCGGGACCGCCCCCCAGTGATGCTTCCGTGGCAGCGGGCATTGACCGGGTCGCCACTTTCGTGCGCAGTCGCACCCTGGACATGCCCCCGCCCGGCGAGCGCGAGCAGCCCGCTTTCGTCTCCACCGTTCCCAACCAGTTCCCGCCGGCGGTCAAGCCGGGCGACTTTGCCCTGGCGGCCGCGGACGCCGCGTATTCCATGGCGCCCTACGTGCTTGGGCCCGATCAAGCGCTCATCCTCCGCGGGCGCTGGCCCGAATGCCGTTGCGCTAACGTCTCGCTCTGGAACCGACACATGCAGACGTATGACTTCACAACCCGCCCGGTTTCCCTGAATCGAAAACAGACGCGGCTCGATGCCGACGGCGGCTTTCAACTCGTGCTTGCCCATCGCGATCCCCAGGTGGCCAATTGGCTCGACACCGAGGGACGCCCCTTTGGGATGGTTTTCTGGCGCTTCATGCTGCCCAGCGGTGAGATTCAGCCCCTCGAGGCCGAGGTGGTCGCCTTCGATGAGATCACGGGGAGTCTCCAGAAGTGAGAACCCGGGATGCAAGGAATATTTCCCAGGAACATGCGGTCGGGCGCAGGGCCCGGAAAGTCGGCGGCCGTGGGACAATTTGCTCGGGCCGGCGGGGAGGGGGCTGGGTCGCGGGATTGCTGGGGAGATTGCTGGGGGGAGTGCTCGCAGTTTGTTTTGGAGCGGTGCTCGCCCCAGAGATCCGAGCGGAGTCCCCGAGCGCACAATCGTCCCCGCGCTCGGTTCTGCTGGCCACCACTACGAGCGTTCGGGACTCGGGTTTACTCGACGTCCTGCTGCCGATTTTTAGCGCACAGACGGGAATCCGAGTTCAAGCCGTAGCCGTGGGCACCGGGGCGGCGCTTCGCATGGGCGCAGAGGGCAATGCCGATCTGCTGCTCACCCATGCCCCGGAGGCCGAGAATGCCCTGGTCGCGAGTCAAGCGGTCTCCCGGAGGGTCGAAATCATGCAGAACTATTTTGTGATCGCCGGGCCACCAGAGGACCCGGCCGGGGTCGCCGCCAGCGCAAGCGCCGTCGAGGCCCTGGCCCGCATCCATGCCCGGGAGTTGCCTTTTGTCAGCCGGGGCGATGACTCGGGTACCCACAAGCGCGAGGCCGCCCTCTTTCGCGACGCGGGCATTGATCCCCATGCGCGCTGGCCGGGATTGACACGAACCGGGTCGGGGATGGGCATCTCCCTCCAAGTGGCGGGTCAACGCAAGGCCTACATCCTTTCGGATATCGGGACATTTTTGGCTTTCCGCGAGCGGGCGGGACTGGTGGCGCTGAGCCATCCCGAACCCGACTTGCTCAACGTCTACTCGGTCTTACTCGTCAACCCCCTGCGCTTTCCCAGGGTACGCGCCAAGGAGGCCGGCACCCTCGCCGCCTTCTTCCAGAGCGAGGTCGCCCGGGAAACCATGCGCGAATTCGGGAGCGCTCAATTCGGTCGTCCCCTCTTCCGTCCTCTTGCCGCGCAGCTTTCCAGTCCCTGAGACCATGGACCCACTCGACAACCTTTCTCTGCTCGCCATCACCGGACGGACGTTGGCGCTCTGCACCACGTCCCTGATACTCGCCCTGGGTTTGGGAATTCCACTCGGAATCTGGCTTGGCGGCCGACGTTTTCCCGGGCGCCGGGCTCTGCTTGGCATCGTGAACTCGGGCATGGGTGCGCCACCGGTTGTAGTGGGACTTCTGGTGGCCCAACTCTTCTATCGCAACGGCCCGTTGGGCGATCTTGAGCTCTGGTATTCAACCCAGGCCATGGTGACCGCCCAGGTCCTGATTGCCCTGCCCCTGGTGGTCGCCCTGGTGGTGGCCGCCGTGGCTTCCCTGGACGAGGACTGGGCCCTCCAGGTGCGCACACTGGGCATCTCGCCGCTTTGGCGCAATTGGCTACTGCTGCGCGAGATCCGCCTGGGGCTTTTGGCCGCGGTCATTGCAGCTCTCGGCGGCATTCTGTCCGAGGTGGGGGCGGTCATGCAGACCGGGGGGAACCTCGAGGGCGAGACCCGCGTTCTCACCACGGCGATTCTGATGTACACCCGAATGGGCTTATTCGAGTCCGCCTATGCCCTGGCAGCGGTGCTTCTGGGCTTGATGCTGACCTTGGCCGGCCTGCTCACCTGGGTTCAATACGGCGAAAAGCGATGAGTGCCTCGTTGGGTGTGCGGAAGCTGCGAATCGTTCGGGAGTCCGCGGTCAGTCGCTTCGAGCTCGAGATTGGGTGCCTCGACCTCGAGGCGGGACAGGTCCTCGCTGTCCTGGGCGCAAACGGCGCGGGCAAGAGCACCCTGTTGCGCGCCTTGGCGGGCCTTGAACCCCTCGAGGCGGGCGAAGTGATCCGCCATGCCAGCGGGCCGGTCACAATGGTTTTCCAGCGCCCCATCGCGCTGGCGGGCAGCGTCGTTCACAACGTGCGCATCGCCCTGCGCAGCCAGGGCCTCAACGCTGAAGAGATCGGCCGCCGCTCGGACGAGGCTTTGGCGCGCTTTGGCATCACGGACCTGGCCCCTCGCCCGGCCACAGCGCTCTCCGGGGGCGAAGTGCGCCGGCTGGCGCTGGCCCGGGCATTCGCCATCAAGCCCGCGGTTTTGCTTCTGGACGAACCCTTCGACGATCTGGACGCCGGGGCCCAGGAGTCCCTCTCTCGAGATCTTCGCCGAGCCGTGGCGGAGACCGGGGTCGCCGTGGCCGTGGTGACCCACGACCTACGTCGGGCCGTTCGAGCCTGCGACCGGATTGCGGTGCTACTCGGCGGGGCCTTGCGCCAGACAGGGGATCGAGATGAGGTGCTCAACCGGCCGGTGGATCGCGATGTCGCCGCCCTCGTGGGCATGACGAACCTTCTCCCCGCCGAGATCGACGCCCAGGGCCTTGCCCGCATCGACCCGGAACACGCCATCCCCACCCTGGCTTTGGGCCGCCCCGGGCCCGCCTGGATTGGCCTGCGCCCGGAGCATCTCAAGGTCGATATCGGCCGAGGGGAAGGCTCGCCCATTGGCCCGGGCCGGGTCACCGAGCACGCGTCGGACGGAATCCTGACGACCTTGGAGATTGCTTGGGCAGGTCATTCCCTGAGAACCCACCTTGTGGCGGGACGCGGCATGGCGCGGGAAATCACAATGGGGGACGAACTCTCCCTAGCCCTGCGGCCCGAGGACGTACATGTCTTTCCAATGGACCCCCTGGGGGCGAAGGGG
>DUCT01000158.1:14792-17573 GCA_012959665.1 Myxococcales bacterium
GAGTCCTGATCCATGCCAAACTGCCGATGAGTTATTCCGGGGGCAGCGACGGCGGGCGTCGCGACCCCGGGACCAAGCGCCGCACCCGGTTGACCCGGGGGCGTGCCAAGGAACACCCAGGAAGGGAAGCATGCCAGAGATGCCCCCGGGCCACCCAGCGAATTCCCGGATTGACCTCGAAGCCTTTCGGCCGCCCCTCTCTCTGGAGGAGTTGCTCGAACTTCTGGCGCGCGCCGGAGCGATCGATCCCCCTCGCGCCGAGGAAATCGAATCCCGCAAGATCACTTTACGCAGCCAGGTGCTGAAGGAAAAAGTCGGTTCGGTTCGCTCCCAGGCCGCAGCCCGGTACGACGTTTCACCGGCAGAGATCGTCGCAGCCGCTGGTTTTGCTCACGGCAAGGAGCCGCGTCGCACCCTCAATGAAGAGGCCATCGCCCAGTGCATCGCCGAAGCCGCTCTGTACCCCTACCTCAAGCCGGATCCCCTCAAACTCGACAACGACCTGGTCACCCGGAGCTTTTCCCGGGCCTACGCTTATCGCCATGTCGTGGTTCCGGTCGGGCGCGACGGCGACGCCCTTCAGCTGTCCATCGCCGATCCCTTTGACAGCGCCTTGCGCGAGTCCATCGAAACCACATTGGGCCGCCCAGTCCAATATGTCGTTTCGAGCAAGAAGGACATCATTGGCATCATCGAGCGGGTCCACGGCTTTCGCTCCAAGGTCGATCTGGCCAGCGAGGAACTCGAGAGCGGCAGTCGCTCCACAGCCCTCGTTGAACTGGTGGAACTCCAGAGCAACGAGGAACTCTCGACTTCCACCGAAGCGCACGTGGTGGCCGCCGTGGACTACCTCCTGAAATACGCCTTCGATCAACGCGCTTCGGACATTCATCTCGACCCCAAACAAGACGAGGCGGAGGTCCGCTTTCGAATCGACGGCATCCTGCACGATATCGAGCATCTTCCCTTGAGCGTTCACGGAGCGATCGCATCCCGCATCAAAGTTCTCGCGCGAATGGATGTGGCCGAGCGCCGCCGACCCCAGGACGGTCGTATCAAGACCCAGAATGGCGATCAGGAAGTCGAGCTCCGGGTTTCCAGTATGCCCACCGCATACGGCGAAAAGATCGTAATTCGCGTCTTTGACCCGAACGTGCTGATGGCGGAATTGCACGAACTCGGCTTTACCAACCGCGAACGCGATCGCTTCGAGTCGTGGATCACTTCGCCCAGCGGTCTTGTCCTGGTGACCGGGCCTACGGGGTCCGGGAAGACGACGACCCTCTACTCGACCTTGCGTTATCTGGCGGGTCCAGAGATCAACATCACCAGCGTCGAAGACCCCATCGAATTAATCGACCCTCGCTTTAGCCAAGTCCAGGTCCAGCCGCAGATCGACGTCACATTCGCTCGCGCCCTACGCACGATCTTGCGGCAGGATCCCGACATCATCATGGTGGGTGAGATTCGCGACGCGGAAACCGCCGCCATGGCGGTCCAAGCCGCTCTCACAGGTCACTTGGTCTTCTCCACCGTGCATACCCGGGATGCCGCCGGTGCCATCACCCGGCTCGTGGAACTCGGCGTCGAACCCTTCCTGCTTTCCAGCGTTCTGCGCGGGGTAGTGGCCCAAAGACTGGTTCGTAGAATTTGCCCCCATTGCGGGGTGGATGGATTTTTGACGCCGGCCCAGGTCGATGCCCTGGGGATCAAGATTCCCGTCGAGCGTCGGGAGCGGCTCTCGGTTCGGTTTGGACTCGGGTGCCCGGACTGCCGAAATACCGGTCTCTATGGCCGAATCGGAATTTTCGAGTTGCTCGACGTGGGCAAGCGGGTACAGGGCCTGATCCGCAGTGGGCGGGATGCCAACGAAATCGCCGAAGCGGGGAGGATCGAGGGGATGGAAAGTCTGCGTGAGAGCGCCGTACGCTGCCTGGCCGAAGGGGTCACGACTTTCGAGGAAGTCGTTCGGATCACGGCGGACCGGATATGAAGCCGAGCCTGGTCGAGGAAATTTCGAGCCTCGTAGGCTCGGGTTGGCGCCTGATTGTTTTTGAGAGTTTCGAGGAGGACCGCGCGCTGCGAATCCTTGAGCGCGTGGCTGGGCAGCACGACCGAATGCTGCTGCCATGGAGCGTGGCCGCTGGCCTTGGCGAATCCGGCAAGGGAAGCGGGAGTCTGGAAGAGGGATTGCGAGCCCTCGAGGAAATTGAAGAACCCGGTATTTTCGCTCTGCTCGACGCGCACCTGGAGACGGGCAATGCCAACGCCGTGCGGCGACTCCGCGACATGCTTCCCGTACTGTCCCAACGCAAACAGTGCGTGGTTCTCATCGGGCCCGTAGTGGACCTCCCCCTGGAATTGAGCCGAGAGGCGGGACGCGCGGCGCTGCCCCTGCCCCGGGCCGAAGAACTGAGCACCCTCTTCCGGCGCGCGGTCGATGTTTCAAAAAATCCTCAGTCCGCCGAGATCCTCGATGCGTGTGTTCGGGGCGCCCTGGGTTTGACCGCTGCGGAATCGCTCCGAGTTCTGCGACGCTCCATCGTCCTCGCCGGAGGTCTCAATGAAGCCACTGTGAACCGCGTCGTGGGCGAGAAGCGACAGGCACTTCAGCGAACACCCGCTCTGAGTTTTCAGGACTCCGCCCAGGATTTGAGGAGCGTGGGGGGTCTGGACGAATTGAAGCGCTGGCTGCGAGAACGGCAAAAAGCGTTTGGTGAGGAAGCCCGAAAATTCAAATTGCCTCCGCCTCGAGGGTTACTGCTGCTGGGCGTTCAGGGC
>DUCT01000159.1 GCA_012959665.1 Myxococcales bacterium
GGGGCCGCCGCCGCCCTTCTTTTATTTCGTGGTGCGCAACGATGCTTGCGATGTCACCTATGGCACCGAGAAGGGCTTCGCGGCTCTTGGCGTTCCCTATGCGGCGCACATCATGCCGCCGAGCGAGTGGGGTGAGCCGAGTTGACTGCGCTTCCGACGGAGAAGATCGATGCGGTGGTCGTGGGCTCGGGGGCGGCGGGCAGCCACTTTGCCGCGCGCCTCGCCCAGGCGGGCAAACGCGTGGCGATTCTCGAAGCCGGCCCGGCCTGGGAAAACAAGGACCTGGTGAGCTCCATGCTCTGGGCGCGTCGGCTCAAGGGGGCCGTTGCCCCGGTGCTCGAGACCGGCAAGGATACGGTGGGGTACGGCTTTAACTCGGGCCGGGGCGTGGGCGGCTCCAGCATGCACCACTATGGGGTTTGGCCGCGCCTGCATGCAAACGATTTTCGGGTCAAAACCCTCTACGGCCGGTCGCGGGACTGGCCCATCGGCTACGCGGACCTTCAGCCCTATTACGACCGGGTGCAGGAAGAGTGCGGCATCGCGGGCGATCAACGCATGGAAAGCAGCCAGCCGCCGGGCGCCCCGTACCCCATGCTCCCGGTGCCGGTTTCCGCCCAGGGCCGCATCGTGGGGTATGGCTTCGAGGCCCTGGGCATGAAGGTTTCGCCTTTGCCCCTAGCGGTGACCACGCGTGCTTTCAGGGGCCGGCCGCCGTGCATCTGGGATGGCTGGTGCGATGCGGGCTGCCCCATCGGCGCACTCGCCAACGCGCAAACGGTTCATCTCCCCCAGGCCCGGGTGGCCGGAGCCACTCTCCACCCCGAGACCGAAGTGGTCCGCATACTCACCGACAAGAGCGGCAAGCGGGCCACGGGAGTCGAGGCCATCACGAAGGACGGCCAGCGGGTCAAGGTGATGGCCGACGTCGTGGTGCTCGCCGCGTTCACCCTCCAAAACCCGCGCCTACTCTTGGCGAGCGCTACGCCCCAGCATCCCGACGGCCTAGGGAACTCGAGCGGCATGCTCGGGCGCTTCATCACCACGCACGGCGCGGCGCCGATCTTTGGCCTGCACGAAAAAGACACCACACCGGGCTTCGGCGCTTTGGGGGGGCAGTTGCTCAACCAAGAGCACTACGACGACAAGAACGCCCACGCCGAGCAGGGCGCTTTTGGGAGTTACCAGTGGATGATCGCCCATGCGATCAAGCCCAACGGTTTGCTGGGCATCGCGCCCAGCCGCCCGGACCTGCGCGGCAAAGCACTGTCGGATTTCATGCAGCGCGCCACCCGGCACATCATCACCATGACGGGGGTGGTGGAGGACGAGGCCCTGGCGGAAAACCGCGTCACCCTGAGCACCCGCAAAGATGCCTTGGGCGTTCCTCTCGCCACGGTGGCCCACACCTCGAGCAAGGAATCCGTGGCGCTCTGGGACACGGCGGTCGCCGAGGGCCTGAAAGTTTTCAAGGCCGCGGGCGCCAGTGAATCTTGGCATACCAATCGCGCTCCCATGCACATCATGGGCGGCACCGTGATGGGCAAGAGTCCCGCCGACTCGGTGACCAACAGTTATGGCCAGGCCCACGATCTGCCGAATCTTTTCATCGGCGGCGCGGGGCTCTTCCCCACGTCGGGCGGAGTGAACCCAACCTTCACCCTGCATGCCTTGGCGGCGCGGTCGGCCGAGTACTTGGTGAAGAATTGGAATTTGGCGGTCGGCTAGCTGCCCGGCGTTTCCACGCATTGGAGCGCCCATGATTGGAGCGCCCATGACCAGAGCGCCCATGACCAGAGCGCCCATGACCAGAGCGCCCATGACCGGAGCGCGCATGACCAGAGCGCCCATGACCCGCGCGCCCATGACCAGAGCGCCCCGACCCGCGCGCCCCGACCCGCGCAACCCCCCAACCGTTCGATGTGGGCTTGCTGCGAACACCGCGCGGCAATCGCACCCCATGATCAGCAGTTGCTGCCGAACCGCTGTCGAACTCAATAACCCCAACAGGCTAAAGGGGGGAACAAGCTTGAATGTCCTATTGTCCCGCCAAAGTCGCCCTGCTTTCCATTTTCGTGGGGTATGAGAGATCAAACTGGACGAGGACCCGCCGTGTTTCGAGCGCTGAAAGCTGAACTTTTCTCGCTACACCGGTGGGGGCTCCTGGTCTGCGCAGTTTTCCTGGGCTTTCCGTCCGGGGCCGAAGCCCACGGGATCTCGGAGGCGTCGCGAGAGACGATGACGGGCGGGGGGATCCTCGACTACATCGGGCTGGGCGCCGAGCACATGGTGACCGGCTACGACCACCTGCTTTTTCTCTTCGGGGTGATCTTCTTTCTCTCCGGGTTTCGGGACATCGTTCGTTTCATCACGGCGTTCACGCTCGGCCACTGCATCACGCTCCTGGGCGCCACCCTTCTGGGCATCACCGCCAACGCCTACCTCATCGATGCCGTCATCGCGTTGAGCGTCGTCTACAAGGGCTTCGAGAATCTTGACGGGTTCAAGAAAATCTTCGACGTTCAGGCGCCCAACCTCCTCGTTATGGTCTTCGTCTTCGGGCTCATCCACGGTTTGGGTTTGTCGACACGGCTTCAGGAGTTGCCGCTGGGAAACGAAGGACTCGTTTCCCGAATTCTCGCGTTCAATGTGGGCGTGGAACTCGGCCAGGTTGCGGCCCTTTCCGTGATGCTGGTCTTTTTCACGGCCTGGCGCTCCTCCAAGTCCTTCCAGCGCTTCGGAAAAGCATCGAATGTCGTGTTGGTCTTGGCGGGGCTGGGACTCTTCGTGTTCCAGATGGAGGGCTTCGCCGCGAGCGACCACCACGGTCATCACCCGGCTTCGGAAGCAGGCCACGACCCACACCACGACCCAGCCCACGACTCACACCACGACCCACACCACGACCCACACCACGAC
>DUCT01000160.1:0-266 GCA_012959665.1 Myxococcales bacterium
CCCTCCCTGTGGCCCCTGGGCCGGGAAGTGGTCAACCAAGCCGGCCCAATCGGCGCCAGCCTTGCCTACGGCCTTTTCTGGCTGATGGGGTTCGGGGCGACGGTTTTCGTTGCGGCGGCGGGTTTCCTCGGGGGCCGCTTGATCCTGGGGCAGGGCGTTCCGCCCATCCAGTCGCGTTTCTGGGTGGGCAGTGGTTTTCTGATCGTTTCGGTGGCTTGCCTTCCGCCTCTCTTGGTCGACTTGATTCCGTATCAATTTGCAGGCCC
>DUCT01000160.1:313-14252 GCA_012959665.1 Myxococcales bacterium
TGCAGGCCCCCCGGGAGGCCTCCTCGGAAGCAATTTGGTGGATAACGAAGTCCGCCTTCTCGGCCGTTGGGGTGCCTTGTTGGTCAATAGCTTGATTCTTTTGGTGGGCTTGCTCAGCGTGACCGGAATTTCCACCGGATCGGCGCTCGCGGCGGTGGGAAGCGGAGCGAGGAAGCTGGGTGGTCTTTTGGCCAGGGTTCTGGTGGGTGCGTGGGGGCTGAGCCAGAGCGCATTTGGGGCCGGGCTCGAGGCTCTTCGGAGTGGTCTTGAGGGGCTTCGCCGGATCTGGGCTTCTTTGGTGGTGTGGAAAGAGCAGCGCGCTCGTCGTAGCCGGGTAGCCGAACTGCGGGCGCCAGAAGCCGCAAGTGAGCCCGGGCCCGAATCCGCGGTGCGGGTGGCTGGTACGCGCTTGGCCGGTCCCGGGCCGTCGCCCAAGGGCCGGACTGGTACTGGCCCGCAGATCGTCGACCACGTGGAGGAGCGCGAGCGGGACCGCAAACCCGAGCAGGAGACTTTCGAATTCCAAGAGAAGGGTCTCTCGGGGCCATTTCAGCTGCCCGACTCCTCGATCTTTACTCGGCCTCCCGAAGATTCGCGCAAATTCGATCGCAACAGCCTGCTCATGAATTCCCGTATTCTGGAGAAAAAGCTGGCGGATTTCGGGGTGCAGGGCACGGTTGTTCGAGTTCACCCGGGTCCGGTGATCACGATGTACGAGTACGAACCGGCAGCCGGGATCAAGGTGAATAAGATCGTAGGGTTAACTGACGATCTCGCGATGGCGCTTCGGGCTATTTCAATCCGAATAATTGCTCCGCTTCCGGGCAAGAACGTCGTTGGAATCGAGGTCCCCAATCCGACTCGGGAGGTGGTGTACTTGAGGACACTCCTCGACAGTGAGAGCTTTCGGAATAACGAATCGACCTTGGCGGTTGCTATGGGGATGGACATCTTCGGCAACCCGGTGACCTCAGACCTGGCCAAGATGCCGCATCTCCTGGTGGCCGGTTCGACGGGAACGGGTAAGAGCGTGTTCCTAAATGCCTTCCTTTGCTCGCTGCTGTGCCGAGCGACGCCCGATGAGCTTAAACTTCTGCTCGTCGACCCCAAGCTGCTGGAACTGTCGATTTACGAAGGTATTCCGCACTTGATTGCGGACGTTGTGACCAATCCCAAGAAGGCGGCGGCGGCTCTTCAGGGCGTGGTAAGGAAAATGGAAGAGCGTTATCTAATGATGGGCTCGGTCCAGGTGCGCAATATCGACCAATTCAATGCCAAAGCACGCGAGGAAATCGCGAACGGAAACACAAGCTTCGAACTCAAGCCGAAATCGGGGAATAGCACGGAGGAGCCCCAGAGGGTCGAGTGGGCACCGTTGCCCTATATCGTGGTGGTAATCGATGAGTTGGCCGACTTGATGGTGATGGTGGCGAAAGAGGTGGAGGAGTCCCTGCAGCGCCTGGCCCAGATGGCTCGAGCGGCGGGCATTCACCTTGTGTTGGCGACGCAGCGACCGAGCGTGGACGTTCTGACCGGAGTCATCAAGGCAAACTTCCCCTCGCGGGTTTCGTTCCAGGTATCTTCGGCGATCGATTCACGGACGATTCTGGATCAGAAAGGCGCTGAGAGCCTGCTTGGGCTCGGTGATATGCTTTTCCTTCCGCCTCGGACGGCGCTGCTGGACCGACTCCACGCGCCCTTTGTCAGCGAAAAGGAAGTGGTGGAACTGGTCACCTTTTTACGTAATCAGGGTAAGCCGATATTTGACGAGGAGTTGGTTCGCTTTACCGAGGAATGTTCCGATTCCTCGAACGAGACGGACGAGGACGTCGACGAGATGTTTGATCCAGCGGTGGCGATTGTCGCCGAGACGAGGAACGCCTCGATTTCCTATGTCCAAAGGCGGCTCAAGATTGGCTATAACCGTGCGGCTCGGATTATCGAGAAGATGGAGCAGGACGGCATGATAGGGGCGCAAGTGGGCAACCGTCCCAGGGAAGTGTTTCTCCGCGATCAGAATGGTGAATAGCCGTCGGGTCGCAGGCATCATTTTGGCACTCGCCCTGATTCCGCTGGCGTTGGCCGAGATCCGGGCTGCCGAGCCTGTGGCCCGTAAGGGCATCGGTTCTCCTGCCGGCGAATGTCCGCCGACCCTGGCCACCCTTGCTCTTGTCCAGCGGCGCTACGACACGATTGAAGACCTGAGTGCGAAGTTCGAACAGAAAACGCAGTCGGTGCTGCTGGGCGGTTCGCTTCCAGCGCAAGAGGTAAGTCGCGGAGATGTCCTCTTCGCCAAGCCGGGTCGCATGCGCTGGAACTATCGAGAGCCCGAAGCCAGTGCAGTAATCAGCGATGGCAAGACCCTATGGGTTCACGATATAGGGGCCGCTCAAGTTACCCGAATCCGGTTGGACGAGGGGTATCTGGCTGGTGCTGCTTTGCAATTCCTTTTCGGTTCTGGGCAACTAGAGGAGACCTTTACAGCCTCAACATCGAGTTGCACGGCGACCACTGTGGAAGTGGAACTCGAGCCGAGGCAGGCCGCGAGCTACGAGCGCCTTTTTGTCACCGCGCATCGTGAAAGTGGACTAGTGACAGCTACCTCAATAGTGGACCTCTTTGGGAACCGCACCTCGATTCTGCTTTCGGGCATCGCGGTGAATCAATCGCCAGGCTCCGCGGAGTTCGAGTTTGCCCGGCCCAAGGGCGTCGAAGTACTGGATCTTTCGGAGTGGCCGTGAAATTGGGCTCCGCGAAGGGCCTCTCTCCGCGAAGCACCCCCATTTGAGTAGAAAACGGCCCGTGCAGTCTTTTCTGCCCAATAGAGGAAGTTTTTTTCTCTCAGGCTGAGTCTGCAAAATTTGGTGCCCCCGGGTACCGAGTGGCCGAGAAGGTACGTTTCTTGACAAGTGGCGTCCGTTTTCCGGCACATCAACGGCAGGCGAATGGTTCGATTGGCTTCTCGATCGCAGGTTTTTCTTGCAAGGTCGACCGAATTGATGCTTTCTCCCCTCGATCAAAGGGTATTTTTTTGGAAACGCATGGGCCTGACACCCAGCCACAATGTTTCTAGTGACTCATCGGCGGCTTGGCACACCTGGCCGGCGCGATTCAGCTGAGAACTGTTTTAAAACAAAGCTTTACAATCTTCCTCTGCGGGTCCGGTGCTTGACACTAAAATGCGAGTCGATAGACTGCAAAACGAGCAAAAGAACCGAAATGTCAGGGGGTTCGACGTTTCTAGCCAACTAGATTCCAGTTCTGCGGCCGGTCAATCAAGAGATCGTAGCCCCTGCGGCCTTCCAGGCCCTACCGAGAACCCCCTTCCGCGCGCGGTTGCGGCGAACGGACACCCTCTAAGTACCTTGAAGAGTTTACCTTTTCTCCCGCCTCTGGCCCCGAGGAGAAAGCTGCTTGGGCATTGGGAAGGCGTAATCTCTCGATTTGGAACGGAGTGTAAAAGCCCCATTTGAAATTCCTTTGGTGACTCGCCTTGGGCACGATCTTTGCTTCTTTTGACTAGAGAACGAGGATTCCTGCCAATGTGCAGGCCGGTGAACCAGGAGGGAGAAGCATGAGCGAGCATGATTCGGAAGACGGTGGAGCTGGACACAAGGGGTTCGTACGTGACGTCATGGGTCGGATTTCTTCGCCGGAGCCCGGCGAACTTCCCGAAAGGGATGCCCCCGTCCGTACGGGCGGAATGCAGGAAAGCGACGCCGAAGGTCTACAGGACGCGATCCGATTCTTCGGCAGCGATTCAGCCGAATTCCGTAGCCGTCTCGATCGGATGCTGGGAGATTTTGAGACCCTCCGCCGTCGGTACGACCAAGCCCGCGTTCAGCACAGGGATGCCGAGCGCCAGAATGAAAAGCTCGTGGGCATGCTCCAGGAAGCGAAGCAGCAGATGGAGCTTCTCAAAGAAGAGGTAGACAAGCTGTGTGCTCCCCCAAATGGCTATGGACTCTTCCTCCGGTCAAACAAAGATGAAACAGTCGAGATACTGGTTGATGGTCGCCCCATGCGGGTAAATCTTCACCCGGATCTGGACCCGGCCCACCTTGAGGAGGGCCAGATGGTTCTCCTAAACGAAGCGTTCAACGTGGTCGAATCGGCCGGATATACCCAGCGCGGGGAGGTTGTTACGGTCGTCGACTTCGTCGATGACAAAAGGATCCTCGTGACGGGGCATACCGATGACGAACGACTGGTTACCGTCGCCGAACCGCTGCGCTCGGAGCGGCTGAACGTTGGCGACCGGCTGATGGTGGATCCGCGCACTCAATATGCGTTTGAGAAAATGCCGAAATCGTCGGTAGAAGAGGTCATGCTCGAGGAAATTCCGGATATCACTTACTCTGACATTGGTGGGCTTGGAGACCAGATCGAGATTCTTCGCGACTCTGTGGAACTGCCCTACCTCCACCCGGAAGTTTTCAAAGAGCACCAACTCCGCCCGCCCAAGGGTATCCTGCTCTACGGACCTCCAGGCTGTGGCAAGACCTTGATTGCGAAAGCGGTGGCCAATGCGCTGGCCAAGAAGATTGAAACGCGCACAGGCAAAGCCACGACCGCATATTTCCTCAACGTCAAGGGGCCGGAACTTCTGAATAAGTACGTCGGAGAGACTGAGAGCAAGTTGCGAGAAGTTTTCAAGAAGGCCCGCGAAAAGGCGAGCCATGACGTTCCGGTTGTTGTCTTCTTCGACGAAATGGACTCCCTCTTCAGGATGCGAGGGTCGGGTGTCTCTTCGGATATGGAGGCAACCGTCGTCGCCCAGTTCCTCTCCGAGATTGATGGCGTGGAGTCTCTTGAAAATGTGATCGTGATCGGCGCGAGTAACCGTCAGGACCTCATTGATCCTGCGGTCCTGCGTCCCGGTCGTCTCGATCTGAAAGTGAAAGTCTCCCGGCCTGATGCGAAGGCTGCTCGCGAAATCTTCCTCAAATACCTAAAGGCGGATTTGCCTCTTCACGAAAGTAGCTTTGCGAAATACGGCCCGGATCGCGATCAGCTCTGTAGCGCGATGATCGACGAGGTGATCGAGGGAATGTATTCGACAGGAGAGGACAATAAATTTCTCGAAGTGACTTACGCCAAGGGCGATCGGGAGATCTTCTATTTCAAGGATTTCTCAAGCGGTGCGATGATCGAAAACGTTGTTGCCCGGGCCAAGCGGAAGGCGGTGAAACGGTTCATTGATCATGGTGAGCGCGGGATCAAGATTGAGGACTTGCTTCAGTCCGTGAGGGAAGAGTTCAAGGAAAATGAAGATCTTCCCAATACCACCAACCCCGACGATTGGGCGCGAATTTCCGGGCGCAAGGGCGAACGAATAATCAACGTGCGTACGCTGATTACCGGAATGGAGCGCAAGGAGGAGTCGATCGAGACGGTAGCGGCGGGCCAAGGTCAATATTTGTAGAAGCGCTGACCAGAGCGTGTTTTCCGTGCCGAATTCGATCTCGTCCCGGCACCGGAGTGGTGATGGTTGGAATTCGGGGAACTCGGGCCCTCTGGAAGATTATGGGTACCATCCATGTCACCAGATGAACTGAATAGTCGGGAGAGTTAATGGCGATACCCACGGTAATGGGAACCGAAGTCGAGTTTGGGATCATCGTCAAGAACGATCCCGATTTCGATCCTATTTCCAGTTGTGTTTTGCTCGTGAATGCCTACAGGGAGGACCCGGAAGGACGGATCCTTTGGGATTATGATCAGGAGAACCCCCTCGCTGATGCACGTGGATTTCAAGTGGACGGAGAAAAATACACGCCCAATCAGCAGGAGAACATCGCCCGCAACAAGACTCTGATTAATGGCGCCCGTTACTATGTCGACCACGCTCACCCGGAGTATTCGTCTCCCGAAGTAACCAATGCTCGGGACCTTGTTGTTCACGAGAAGGCAGGGGAACGAGTTCTTGAGGTAAGCCGGCGCGAGGCCAATGCATTGCTCCCCGCTGGAGCGGTGATGCTGCTGCACAAGAACAACAGCGACCGTAAAGGCAATAGCTATGGCTGCCATGAAAACTACCTCATGGACCGCCGTACTTCATTCAAGCGTATTGTCGAAAATTTGCTGCCCTTTTTCGCTACGCGCCAAATTTATTGTGGTGCTGGCAAGGTGGGGAGCGAGAATCGAAATCACCCCTGTGACTTTCAGATAAGCCAGCGTGCCGATTTCTTTGAGACAGAAGTCGCGCTGGATACGATGGTCAAGCGCCCGATCATCAATACCAGAGATGAGCCTCACGCAGATAGAGAGAAATATCGACGTCTCCACATGATTGTCGGCGACTCGAATATGAGCGAATACACGATTTATCTCAGGAACGGTGTAACTGCGATTATCCTGTCGATGATTGAAGATGGCGCAATTGACCGAGACCTTTCGCTAAGCAATCCGGTTAGGTCAATTAAGGAAGTCTCTCACGATCCCACACTGAAAGCCGAACTGCAGCTTGAGAATGGGAAGCGCATGACCGCGATTCAGATCCAGAACGAGTTCCTCGAAATGGCGCTGACCTACGCGGCGAGGAATAAGCTGGATCCGGTGGCGGTCGACGTGCTCGATAAGTGGCAGCATGTCATGACATCTCTCCAGGGAGATCCGATGGACCTGGCTCGAGAGATCGACTGGGTAGCCAAGAAGCTCCTTCTCGAGAGTTTTATTGAACGGAAGGGCCTCGATTGGGAAGATCCGAAAGTACAGATGCTCGACCTTCAGTATCACGACACCCGGCCCGATAAAGGTCTTTACTATATGCTGGAGCGAGATGGTCGTATGGAAAGGATCTGCACTGACGATGAGATTATGGAGGCAGTTCACCGCCCGCCGATCGATACGAGAGCTTTCTTTCGGGGTGAGTGTCTGCGGAGATTTCCTGAGGAGGTATTTGGTGTCAACTGGGACTCGATTTCCTTCTCTGTGGGCGAGGAACCTGTCAGGCGAATAATGATGAGCGAGCCGCTCAAAGGCAGTAGAGCACATGTCGAGGATTTGTTGAATCAGTCGAAGTCTGCGTCCGAACTGCTGGCTAACCTGGATTCTTAATAAGCTATTCGTAGTCGAAATGGCGACAGAGGTAACATCCTATGGCACGATTTATCAATCAACACTCCCGGAATGATTCAAATAGTTCAGCTTCGATTTGGATGGCAGCATCCGGTGAACAGAAGAAGAAGTCCAAGGGAGATGGCGGTGATTCTTCAGAGACCGAGTCCGAAGGCGGCCAAAAGATGGCCAAAAAGGGCGAGGAGCTCAAAGAGGATATGGACTCCTTGATGGAAGAGATTGATTCGGTTCTTGAAGAGAATGCCGAAGAGTTCGTGAAGAACTACGTCCAGCGGGGAGGTCAGTAGGCTTTTTTCGGCCGGGGCATAGTATGCTGCGGCCTTGCTCGGGGGGGGAACCGGTGGACTGGCGAGGGAATTATCAGGGGTCAAGCTTTTTCGAACTGTTGCAGGTTGAACAGCCGCAGCTAATGCCGAATATGTCGGCGATGGGTCAAGCGCCGATTGATTCGATTCCGCACGGTACGACTGTTCTTGCCATGCGCTACGAGGGCGGAGTGTTGGTTGCGGGGGATCGCCTTGCGACCGCTGGCCATTCGGTTGCCTCTAGGGACGTGGTCAAAGTGTTCGCAACCGATAACCATTCCTGTATGGCAATTTCGGGAGCTGCCGGGCCATCGATTGAAATGGCAAAAGTTCTTTCGGTCGAACTCGAGCACTACGAGAAGATCGAAGGCCAAGCGCTTGAGCTTGACGGGAAGGCCAACAAGCTTTCCCAGATGATCCGTCAAAATTTGCCTGCGGCTATGCAGGGCCTAGCAGTTGTTCCGCTCTTCGCAGGCTTCGATCTGCGCCGGGGGAGTGGTCGACTCTGGAAATTCGATATTACGGGTGGGCGCTATGAGGAGGCCGAATTCGATGCGACGGGTTCGGGTGGTATCTACGCTCGGGAAACGATCAAGCAGGGCTGGCGATCCAATATGGATCAGGAATCGGCCACCAAGCTCGCTGTAGATGCGCTGACCGCAGCTGCGGATGAGGATCGAGCCACAGGCGGAATCGACCTGGAGCGTCGAATCTTCCCGATCGTGAAACTTTGTTCAAGGGCGGGTGTGGAGGACTGCCTTGAGGCGAATATCGAAAGTGCCTATCGCGATACGCTTGCGCGGCGAACGAACGGAGGATCGTCATCATGACAATGCCCTTTTACGCTTCGCCCGAGCAGATCATGGCCGACAAGGCAGAATTCGCTCGTAAGGGAATTAGCCGAGGGAAGTCGATCGTCGCCCTGGAGTTTGCAGGGGGCGTCCTGCTGGTCGCCGAGAATGCAACGAGCCTTTCGAAGGTCGGGGAGATCTACGATCGAATTGCTTTTGCCGGGGTTGGGAAGTTCAGCGAGTTTGACCAGCTCCGGAAAATCGGCGTTCGCTTTGCGGATACCAAGGGCTACGCGTACAGCCGTGAGGATGTGGTGGGCCAGGCATTGGCGAATGCATACTCCCAGGCGATTGGGGAAGTGTTCACCCGTGAGATGAAGCCTCTCGAGATCGAAATTATCGTGGCGGAGGTCGGGGATGATCGCTGGGAAGATCACCGGAAGAACTCACTCTACCGTGTCAATTTCGATGGTTTCATCAGCGACCACGCCAACTACTGCGTAATCGGGGGCAACGTAGCCGATGTAGAAGCTTGGCTGGGGAGCAACTACCAAGCAGGCCTCAGCGCTGGCGATGCGGTCAGGATCGGGCAAAAAGCACTTGATTCGGGGTCCGAAAGAGGCTCAAACCTTACTGAAGCGACTCTTGAGGTGTGTCTTCTGGATCGGACGAGGCCAGGTCGCAAGTTTACCCGGCTCTCTGTCGAAGAAGTGAGGGTAATGCTGGACAACGGATAGCGACGGATACAACACAGAGGGTTCGGCTGATCCGGTCGAATGAGCGGTGAAAAAGATGCAAAAGCGCATCTACGGGGTGGAAACAGAATACGGGATCATCTTTACGCCAGAGGGGCGAAAGACACTTCCCGTTGAGAAGGCGATCCGCTTCCTCTTTGAGAAGCTGATTACGACTGAGCATTTTCTCAATGTATTTCTGGAGAATGGTGCCCGTTTCTATCAGGATACCGGTTGCCACCCAGAGTACGCGACGCCCGAGTGTGCTTCGCCCAAGCAGTTGATCATTCACGATAAGGCTGGCGAGCGAATTCTCGAAGACTTGCAGCTTTATGCGGAAGCGAAAATTCGCGAAGAAGGCATTCCCGGAAAGCTCTCAATATTCAAGAACAACACCGATTTTGTGGGCAACAGTTACGGCTGTCACGAGAACTATCTTGTCGACCGCGATGTTGATTTTTACTACCTCGCCGAGCAATTGATTCCATTCCTTGTGACTCGACAGATTTACACCGGCGCGGGCAAGGTTTTTCAGACCCAGGACGGGGTTCACTACTGCGTGAGCCAGAGAGCGCAGCATATTTATCAGAAAATTTCGGGTACGACGACGAACGACCGGTCGATCATCAATACCCGGGACGAACCCCACGCAGATCGCGAAAAATACCGCCGTCTCCACGTGATCGTGGGCGATTCGAATATGAGCGAGTACACCAATTTCATCAAGGTGGGTACATGCTCTGTTGTCCTCCAAATGATCGAAGACAACTACATCAACAAGGATTTCACCCTTCGTAATCCAGTGAAGGCGATCAAGGACATCACCTACGACGTCACCTGCAAGCGAAAGCTGCGACTCGATAGCGGCCGGGAATATTCGCCCATCGAAATGCAGCGCGAATACTGCGAAATGGCGCAAAAGTATATCGAGCAATATCCGGTGAGTGACGAGCACAAGCTGGCTGTGAAGATGTGGCAGTACGTGTTGGATTGCTTGGATACGGACCCGAACAAACTCGATCGAAAGATCGACTGGATTATCAAGAGACGTTTAATCGAATCGTATATTGACCGTCACGGTACGTCGTGGAGCGACCCCAAGGTATTCATGATGGATCTTCAGTACCATGACATTCAGCGCGATCGTGGGCTCTATTACCTGCTTGAGCGCAACGGGGCTGTCGATCGGCTATTTACCGACGAAGAGGTGGATCAGGCGAAGACTGAGCCGCCTCAGGACACTCGGGCGCGCATGCGTGGCGAGTTCATCAAGTTGGCCCGTGAGCACTCGATCCAATACGACCTCGATTGGTCAAATATTCGGCTAGGGAATCTTCTGAACGTTCGTGTGATCTGCAATAACCCCTTCGAGACCAATACCGAGAAGGTGGCTGAACTGGTACGGACCATTCAGAAAACGAATCTCCGAAAAACGAGCCTCTCGAAACTCGTCATTCAGTCGTAGCCCCACGTCTGGGGAACACCGGCTGTCGCGTCCGCAGCGCCTGTCCTGCTTGCGAATTCTCCGCCCGAGTGCATATACTTCTCGCTTGTCCATGTGAGTCGCTGGACCGCGTTCGGATCTCTTCCGTGGCGAGTGCGAATTCGGCGTCCCCAAAGCAGGAAGGCTGTCGATGGGATCATCTCCAAATCCAGGCCTGAGTGTCGTTCGGGAAGATATGACCGGCGCTTCAGAATTCCCCTCCGGTATTGCGAAGGGAGAACCCTCGGCCAGAACTCGGCGCCCCTGGGCGGCTCGGACTCTCGTCGGCGTGCTTGTGTTCCTGATGGTGGGAGCCGGCCTGCTCGCCGTTGGGCAGTATCGCCGAGCCGAGTCCTTGATCGAACTCAACGGCGCCCTGGAGGCGGATCTCGCTGAAGTTCGGGATCAACTGGGAGCCTATCAGGGCCACTTGGAAACGGTTCGCCTAGGCGTCGCGGATCTGAGCGCCGACTTGGAGCAACTGCAGCGTCTGGTGGAACACGAGCCGACGACGGGAGAAGGCCCCCCGAAGCCGTCCGGTCTGGCGCCGACGGCGGAGTAGCTTGGCAGCAGCGTGCCAGAGCCCTTTTCTGCTGGGCTAGCCGAGGATCTCTGCCCCCTCCCCCCGTGGGGCTTGACCTCCAAACGATCTCTGCCCGGCGGTCGCCGGCTCAGCCTCGCCGTGTCGCCGCCTTTCGTTTCCAGCGTCCTGCCCGGGTGTCAGAAAAGTGGCCAATGATCGCTTGGAGTGCCTCAAGGATTGCGGGCCATTTGCCGATACGCATGGGAAAGGGGCCAATCCGGTTATGTCGACCGAATTGAGTGGCCCAGAAGGATTTTGGAAATGTTGTTGGACTCCCTTGTAGGCCGTTTTTCTCACGATCTCGCTATCGATCTCGGTACGGCTAACACCCTGGTCTACGGCCGCGGTGAGGGGCTTGTCTGCTCCGAGCCGAGTGTGGTCGCCATCGTTGACAAGAACGATGGCGGAGGACAGCGTGTCCTCGCAGTAGGGCACGCCGCCAAAGAGATGCTTGGCCGAACACCTGGCTCGATCCGGGCGATTCGTCCGATCAAAGACGGCGTGATCGCCGACTTCGAGATTACTGAAGCGATGCTTCGCTACTTCATCCAAAGAGCGCACAATCGACGGGTCTTGGCCCGGCCTCGAATCGTGATCTGTGTTCCGCCGTGCATTACAAATGTGGAGCGCCGGGCGGTTCGTGAATCCGCGCTCTCCGCGGGTGCGCGCGAAGTTTATTTGATCGACGAGCCCATGGCTGCAGCCATCGGAGCTGGTTTGGACGTCACCGCGCCCACGGGAAACATGGTGGTGGATATCGGTGGCGGAACGACTGATGTGGCAGTGATTTCGCTTTCAGGCGTTGTGACTTCGGAATCGGTACGGACTGGTGGCGACAAGATGGACGAGGCGATCATCAACTTCGTCCGTCGCAAGTACAATATGCTAATCGGCGAACGGACGGCTGAGACCGTGAAGATGGCTATCGGGACCGCTTCGGTGGACACCGAAGTCTCGACAATGGAAATCAAGGGCAGGGACTTGATCGCCGGCATCCCGAAGGTCGTGGAAATCAGCAGTAGCGAAATTCGCGAAGCTCTCCTCGAGCCAATTCACGCGATCGTGGAGACGGTGCATCGGACGCTTGAGAAGACTCCTCCGGAACTGGCCGCGGATATCGTGGATCGGGGAATAATGCTGGTGGGTGGCGGTTCTTTGCTCACCGATCTGGATCAGGTTCTTCGAGCGGAGACTCAGTTGCCGATCATCCACAGCGATGATCCCTATTCGGCGGTTGTCCAGGGTGCGGGGAAAGCCCTGGACGATCTTGGCTTGCTGCGTGAGGTTGCCCGAGTTTAGGGCCCGGTCATAAAATTTGAATCGCGGGGAACGGAAGGAAGCGGGCGTCCGAAATGGCGTCCGCTTTCATTTTGTGGAGGCCTCTGTATTCGATCCTTGTCCGGTGCTGTACTCCCATTATTGACCTGGGCAGGGTGAGTCACTCTGAAATTCAAGACGGCTTCTGATCAAGGAAATGTCTGATTCGAACGGCGACTCTCCCTTTCGTTGGCGCCCATCCCGCTGCTGGGCGACAGTTGGCCGAGATGAAGGGTATACGCGAGTCGCAGCGCAAAAAGTCAGATTCCTATTTCTCGCACTGGGCGGATCACGCGGCTCGCCGCACCCTTGAAGGCCACGCGGGGAAGAGGCGGCTAACAGTTGCCGCCGGCATCACGCCTTCGGGCGTCGTGCATGTCGGGAATTTCCGAGAAGTGATGAGCGTCGATCTGGTTGCCCGGGCCCTACGCGACCAGGGAGTCGAAGTACGCTTTATTTATTCCTGGGACGACTTCGATGTTTTTCGAAAAGTTCCCCAGGGTGTCCCGCATCCCGAAATGCTCGAGGAAAACCTCCGCCGGAGCGTGGCCAATGTTCCTGATCCCTACGGTAAAGAGGACAGCTACGCCTCGCATTTCATTGCCCTTTTTGAGGAGAGTCTCGGGCCTCTGGGAATCAAACCCGAGTTCATCCGGCAATCGATTCGTTATCGCGCGGGGGATTACGCCGAAGGCATACGCAAGGCCCTGGAGGAACGGAGAACTCTGCGTTCGATCTTGAACGCCCACCGTACCCAACCCCTGGACGAAGACTGGCTTCCTCTGTCTGGGTTTTGCGATGCCTGCGGGCGAGACGAGATCACTTTCTCCTGGCCGGGAGAATGGATCGTCGAGTACGGGTGTCGCACTTGCCACCACGAAGGCTCCGTGGACCTGCGAGAGGGTGGGAGTGTGAAGCTTCCCTGGCGCGTAGACTGGCCCATGCGCTGGTGCCATGAAGACGTCGCTTTTGAGCCTGGTGGCAAAGATCACAGCAGCGCCGGGGGGAGCTACGACACGGGACGGGAAATCGTCGCAGAGGTCTACAAGGGCGAAGCTCCGCAATACGTCGCCTACGATTTTGTTCGAGTGAAGGGTAGGGGCGGAAAGATCTCGAGTTCGTCCGGAGATGTCGTGACCGTGGCCGATTGCCTCGCCATCTACGAACCAGAAATGCTGCGCTGGATATTTGCCAGCCAGCGCCCCGGCAGCGAGTTCCAGATCTCATTCGATCTCGATGTCATCAAGCTTTATGAAGATTTTGATCGAGCACGGCGATTGGCCCACGAAGCAGAGGACGGAAGCAAGGCGGACAAAAAGAGAAGGATTGCTAGGCGCACTTTCGAGTTGTCCTCGGTTGCGGCGGTTCGAATTGAGCCAGGGAGTCCCGTTCCCTTCGTTCCGGGCTTTCGAGGTCTGTCCGTCATTTTGCAGGCCTACGACGGCGATGTCGATCGAAGTCTCGCACGCTACGAAGCCATGGGAGACATTTCGAGTGACGAGGAGAGGAGATCTTTTCGTCAGCGTGCAGAATGTTGCTGGCGCTGGATTGAGGAATACGCGCCCGAGAATTTCCGTTATCGGGTGCGCACCCAGGCCGTGACGCGGCCGCTCACTCCCGACCAACGCACGGTGCTGGAGCGCTTG
>DUCT01000160.1:14263-33406 GCA_012959665.1 Myxococcales bacterium
ATGTATTGAACAACCAGCCGGACATCTCAGAAGGAAATCTGATCCCCCACATGCAGAGCCTCTGTGACGAGACCGATTTGAGCTTGAAGACATTCTGCCCTGTTGCTTACGATCTCCTGATCGGTCGCGAACAGGGTCCGAAGCTCACCACACTGCTGACCACGATTAGCGGAGAACGTGCCGTGCATCTCCTCGCTCTTAGCCTTCGGCCGGATCGATAGCTCAAGGCTAGAATTTGTCGGAGATCATCGCCGTCGGCGGCGTTGGTAGCGGTTTACGGCGTTCACGTGTTCGCGATAGGTGGCTGAAAATTGGTGCGTGCCGTCGTTGCGTGAAACAAAGTAAAGAAACTCCGAACTGTCGGGGCTGACAACCGCGAACATTGCCTCGGCTCCAGGATTCGCGATGGCGCCGGGTGGGAGGCCTGGGATCCTGTAGGTGTTGTAAGGGTTACTCGCGTCGTTGAGATGCCTTTTCCGAAGGTTTCCATCGAAATCCGGGATTCCATAGATCACGGTGGGATCGGTTTCCAGTCGCATGCCCCGCCCAAGGCGGTTGAGGAAGACCGAAGCAATCAGAGGTCGCTCCTCGGAGGCGGCGGTTTCCTTCTCTACGATGGACGCGAGAATCACAATTTCGTTTTTGGAAAGGGCCGAGTCCCTGGCGAGTGCCGCAATCCGTGTCTCCCAGACACGATCAAATTGCTTCACCATGATTCGAGCGATTTGCCGGGGCGAGAGGCCTCGGGGCAAGCTGTAGGTATCCGGGTACAGGTAGCCTTCGAGTCCGTGGGCGGGAACGCCCAGTTCCTCGGCGAAGCCTCTGTCAGCGACCACCCCCAAAAATTCGGCCGCGTTGGCCAGGCCCTTCGCCTCCAGCCGGGCGGCGATATCCACGGCCCGGCTGCCTTCCGGCAGAGTCACGGGCCAAGTTTTGACAGGCCCTCCGGTGATCGTCCCGAGAATTTCCTGGGTGCTAGCGCTGGCGGAGAGCTCGTATTCGCCGACGTGCAGTTGTTGGTCGAGCCCTTGGAACCGAGCGATCGCTGTTGCCGCCCGGGCGCTTCGGATCAGTCCCCGATTCTCGAGCCGGGTCGTCACCGCCGCAAAGGACGCGCCGCTTTCAATGGTGAAGAGAACGGACTGCGGATCGGAGGAGACCGGTTCGAGAAGTGATCGTCCATAGTGGATGCTGGCAAGGCCAGCCAGGATCAGAGCGGTCAGGGTGCCTGCGAGGAGTCGCGGCATCAATCGTCCTCTTGCCCTTGAGTGTGGGCCGTGTTCCGGTTGAGTTCGAGGTAAGTGCGCAGGATAATGGCGGCGGCCACTTCGTCCACGTGGGCCCGGCTCCGTCGGGTGTTGAGGCCCTGAGCTTGGAGGCTGCGTTCGGCCTCCTGACTCGTCCAGCGTTCATCCAGGGTTTCAACGGCCAGGCCCGATGCTTTCCGGAGAGCTGCGGCAAACTTTTCGGCTGCCGCGGCCTCGGGCCCATACCGGCCATCCATGTGACGCGGAAGTCCCACCACCACGGCGCCGATCTCGCGTTCGACGATGAGAGCGCATAACGCGGCGATATCGGCCTTCCGACCCGCGCTGGGCAGGATCCCGGCCGGAAAGGCAATAGTGGCCTCGGGGTCCGAGACCGCGAGGCCGATCCGTTTTCCGCCGAGATCGAGACCGAGCACACGCATCAGGCGGGGCAGTGTAGCGCCTGGCCCGCTCCGCTCGGAGGCGGGAATGGCTTGATCTCACGGTACGGTTTTCAGACATGGCGGGAGAAAACCTGGGCGCCACGGCTTCGATTCATTTTCACCTTTCTTTCGCTTATTCTTGACGGGCTGAAGCACGGCCCGCTAATGTTGCGGTGCTGCCGCCCCCCCGGCTGTGCCCCGAACGACCGACTTTCCGTAGGGTCTCCCGGATCGAGATGAACTTCTGAGAGAACGAAAAAAGTCAATAGAAACAGAAACTTCTGAGGGGTCTCGTCGATCCGAAAGCGGCGACTCTGCCGCTGGCGGCGTCGGTCGTGAGGCTTCAGGGGCCGGCATCGACGGCCAACCTCTTTCCACTGATTCCGAACCCGAGGGCCAGCGATCGCCCGCTGGCTCGGGATCGGCGGGTCAACGGAGTGAGCCGATGCCCTCTTTAGACGCCGCGTCACACCCCTCCTTAGACACTTCATCACGCCCCTCCGTAACGGCATCTTCAGGCCGCCGCCGTAAGGCCGAACGGGGGGCCGCGGCGTTGCCCGGTTCCGCCGGCGCATCGGCTGCCGGGCCCGCGGTCTGGATCGCCACGACCGGGGGTGTGGGGTTTGGGCCATGGGCCCCCGGGACCTGGGGCGCATTGGTCGCGGTCGCGGTGTTCACCTTTGGCCTTCACCGTTTGGGCGGGCCGCTCTACGGACTGGTTTTGGTGGGGTTCTCAGGCTTGGGCGTTTGGGCTTCGAGCGCTGCCGAGTCCTATTTCGGACACCACGATGACGGCCGGATTGTGATCGACGAGTTCGTAGGGCAGTTGATTGCCCTGTTCCCGTTGGTCCTCCTGAACGAGATTGCGCTCGGCGGGTTGGAGATTCCGGGTCTGGAATCGACGCGATTCGCAAGAATCGACATCTGGTGGTTGCTGGTTGTGACCGGATTCGTCGCATTTCGGTGGTTTGATATTCGCAAGCCGGGGCCGGTGAAGTGGGCAGAAGATAAATTCAAGCGTGGGGCGGGTGTTATGGCAGATGACATTGTGGCGGGATTTTTGGCTGCCCTCGTGGTCATGGTTCCCGCGTACGTTCTCGTTGTCCTGAAGCTACAAGCCGCTCAGGCGGCGGCTCTGGTGGGGTTCGTCGAATGAAGGCGGAAATTTTGACGATCGGAGACGAGGTCCTGCGCGGTGAAATAGTCGATTCGAACAAAGCGCTGATGGCCTCTCGGCTGTTGCAACTCGATGTGGAGTGCCACTACCAGAGCTCGGTACGCGACGATCCCAAAGACATGCGGGATGCGTTTCATCGGGGCGTTGCGCGGAGCGATCTACTGCTTGTTTCCGGAGGACTTGGGCCTACGCGGGACGATCTCACAACGGAAGTTCTGGCCGATGCATTGGGGCGGACCCTTGAGTTTGACGAGTCCAGCTTCGAGAACCTTCGGGCATTTTTTGAGCGGATCGGTCGTGAAATGAACGACACGAATCGCAAACAAGCTTTCTTCCCGGCCGGGGCAGAAATCCTGGCCAACCCGGTCGGGACCGCGCCGGGTTTTTTGCTGGAAGAACAGGGAACCCTCGTCTTTTGCATGCCGGGAGTTCCCCGTGAGCTCTCCCTCATGATGGACGAGCAGGTTCTGCCCCGAATCGCGGACCGATTCGAGGGAAACCAAGTCGTTTCCCGGGTCAGGGCCCGGTTGCTGCGGACTTTCGGCATGGGAGAGTCCACGCTCGAGGGGGAGCTCTCGGATATAGCGAAGGATGGCCAAACCGAGCTCGCCTTTCGCACGAGCTTCCCCGACAATTTCCTACGAGTGGTTGCCCGAGGTGCTTCGATTAGCGAGGCCGATGCGCGTATTGAAGGGGTGATTGCAGTTATTCGCGAGCGTATCGGTGATCTCATTTATGGCGAGGGCGACCAGACCCTCGAAGCGGTGGTGGGTCAACTGCTGGCTGAAAAAGAGCGGACGGTGGCCGTTGCCGAATCGTGTACCGGGGGTCTGATTGCTCAAAAACTGACCGATGTTCCCGGTTCATCGGATTATTTTTTGGGGGGTGTTGTCGCCTACGCGAATCGCGCCAAGCAGACGCAATTGGGCGTGCCCGAAGCGTTGCTCGCGGCGCATGGAGCGGTTTCCGAACCCGTAGCCCGAGCGATGGCGATCGAGGTTCGAGAACGCTTTGGTTCGGATATTGGAATCGCCACTACGGGAATATCCGGGCCTGGAGGTGGGTCCGATGAAAAACCGGTGGGTCTGGTTTATCTCGCCATCGCCTGGGGGGCACCACAGGAGCAGGCGCTGGGTGGGGCAAGTTCGACGGATTCGACGGAAGCGGCTCCAGGGGAGCCCGCTGGGGAGGGTGTGGCGGTGGAGCATTTCGTGTTTTCCGTAGACCGATTACGGCATCGCCAATTGACTGCCCAAGTGGCGCTCGATTGGGTAAGGCGGCTTTTGCTGGGGCTTGAACTCGTTGGACCCAGCTTGATGCGAAGTGGAGGCGGATCTACGCCCGGTTGATCAACGGACCCCAGGTCTGCGGATACGGTTTCAGGACCACAAAAAGACAAACCCCACAATGGCTCGATCGATTCAGGTCGCGCCCAAGAAAGTATGGAGGAAGTGCAGGCCATGGCGAAAACAAAGGCTGGTGCCAAAAATGAGACGAAGAACGAAGCAAAGTTCGGAGCGAAGAACGAAGCAAAGTTCGGAGCGAAAAGCGATTTGCGGGGAAAGGATCAGGATGCCGCAAAGCGAAATGCGATAGAGCTGGCTGTTTCGAGTATTGAAAAGCAGTTCGGCAAAGGATCGATCCAAACGATGGACAACAACGGGGCCAGCGCCAGCGTACCGTGTTTTTCGAGCGGAGGCCCAAGCATCGATATTGCGCTCGGGATAGGGGGCTATCCCCGTGGACGCGTGATCGAAATCTACGGGCCGGAATCCAGCGGAAAGACGACCCTGACGCTTCACGCGATCGCCGAGATCCAGAAGGCGGGGGGCGTCGCCGCTTTCATCGATGCCGAGCACGCTCTCGACGTCAACTATGCACGGCGCCTGGGTGTCAATGTGGAGGAATTGCTGGTTTCCCAACCCGATACCGGCGAAGAGGCTCTGGAGATCGCTGACGTTCTTCTGCGTTCCGGGGCGATTGAGTTGGTGGTTATCGATTCAGTGGCTGCCCTAGTCCCTCGGGCCGAACTCGAAGGGGACATGGGGGACCATCATGTGGGTCTGCAAGCCCGGCTCATGAGCCAGGCACTGCGTAAGCTCACCGGGACGGTCTCCAAGTCGGGTGCTTCCATTATTTTTATCAACCAGATTCGGATGAAAATTGGGGTGATGTTCGGCAGCCCGGAAACGACCACAGGTGGAAACGCGCTCAAGTTTTACTCTTCGATTAGAATCGATGTGCGCCGAATTGCCGCGATCAAGGATGGAGACAACGTGGTGGGCAATCGGACACGGGTGAAGGTCGTCAAGAACAAGGTGGCGCCGCCGTTCAGGCAGGCCGAGTTCGACATCATCTACAATGAAGGCATCTCGCGGGAAGGCGACCTTCTTGATCTCGGAGTGGAAGGTGGTTTCGTCGAGAAGAGTGGCTCCTGGTATTCTTATGGCGGCGAGCGCATCGGCCAGGGGCGAGAGAACGCACGCCGCTTCATGAAGGAAAATCCGGACGCCTGCGCGCGCTTGACCGAAGAGGTGTACGCATCGCGCGGTCTAAAGCTGCCCGTCTTCGCAAAGCCTCTGGAGCCCGCTCCCGAACAGCCGTTGGACGAGAAATAGGGGGTGTCGGTTTGAACTGCCGAACCTGCGCGGTCTGAAGCCGGCCCCACAATTAACCGCACCCCTCGGGCTCTGGGGGTTTCGCCTTCGGGCGGAGCGAGGACCCGGGGGGCGCGGACAAGGCTTCGGTCAATTCCGCACGTCTTAGAGGAAAGAAATTTATTCTGATCGTTTTTAATTCGAATCCCCACTCTTTCATCCACCCCAGTCACTATTTCAGCCCAAGAGCCCAAGAGCCCAAGAGCCCAAGAGCCCAAGAGCCCAAGAGCCGCTTCAAGCACTTCTCCAGAAGCCCCCCTCCAGAGATCTGGAACTCCTCCGAGGCGCAGGGAATTGCCTGCCCGGGCCGCAGTAGGAGAGCGGGGTGGCCCCAGGCGTCTAGGAGAGCCATGGTTCCGACTATCCGGTCTGGTCGGGCCGACGCGTGGTCCGCGCGTTGCGCATGAATTGCTGGATTCGGACGCTCAAGGACCAGGCCTAAATGGTCGAAAACACAGGTACACCCCTGGGCGACGGGATCGTCGGGGGCTTTGGGCCGCCCTCGGCGAGCCGGGCACATTTCAAAGTTCAAGCGGACGACTAGCGGAAACGGGATGGCATGGAACTCAAAGAGATTCTGAAGGTCGCGGTCAAAGGCGGGGCATCGGATATCCACCTCAAGATGGGGCTTCCGCCTCTATTTCGTGTGGACGGTGCATTGGTCCCACTGCGTGATGGTGAGCGCATCACCCTTGAGGAAATCAAGGCGATGGCCTTCTCCATGATGAATCCGGTGCAGAAGGCACGGTTTGAAGAGCAACGCGAAGCCGATCTGGCCTACGGAATCGCCGGGCTGGGTCGTTTCCGGGTGAATGTCTTTCAGCAACGTGGGGCAATTGGAATCGTTCTCCGGGTGATTCCCTTCGGAGTCAAGACCGTTGAAGAATTGAATCTCCCCGACGTCGTCAAGACAATTTCCCAGGAGCACCGAGGTCTAATCCTGGTCACGGGAACCACCGGCTCAGGAAAATCCACCACCCTTGCGGCGATGATTGAACAGATCAACTCCGAGCGAACCTCGCATATTATGACCATCGAGGATCCCATCGAGTTTCTTATTCGGGATCGCCGCTCCATAGTCAACCAGCGTGAAATTGGCGTCGACACCCACAGCTTTGCCAACGCGCTTCGCGGCGCTTTGCGGCAAGATCCAGACGTCATCCTGGTCGGCGAGATGCGGGATTTTGAGACAATCGAGACTGCACTGACTGCCGCTGAGACGGGTCATCTTGTTATGAGTACGCTCCACACCCTGGATGCCACGGAGACCATTAATCGAATTATTTCCGTATTCCCCCCCTACCAGCAAAAGCAGGTTCGGCTCCAGCTTTCGACGGTCCTGAAGGCGGTGATTTCCCAGCGACTGGTTCCCCGCGCGGACGGGAAGGGTCGTGTGCCTGCCCTTGAAATTCTCGTTTCCACCGGGCTCGTGCGTGAACTCATTGCCGACAAGGATCGCACCAAGGAACTCTCGGACGCCATTAACAAGGGATATACCACCTACGGCATGCAGTCCTTTGACCAATCGCTGATGCAGTTGGTCAAAGAAGGCCTCGTGACATACGAAGAGGCGCTGAAGAACGTCTCCAATCCCGATGACTTCGCGCTTCGCTACCGGGGAATCGACTCCACCTCGGACTCGGTTTGGGAAGATTTCCAGGGGACCGACACCGAGGATGTCGAGGGCGTCGCCGAGGACGTTCTGGAAACCGACGGGAAAGAAGATGACTTCGGTATCGAGCGATTCTGACCTGACGCGGCCCGCTCGGTGACGAGCGCGGGTCTCTGTTCGCCGCCCCGGGTCGAGAAGCCGTTCAGGATGGTCGGCGGAGGCTCGCTTGGCGGAGCGTTGCCCGGGTCTCTTGGGTATATTCGGCCCCGAGCCACCTCACACACCAGCGCCTTTAGGGGAGTTTTGCATGAGCCGGGCCGCCAAGGAGATCCGAGAGGATTTTCTGCGCTTTTTCGAAGACAAGGGACACCGGCGGGTGAAGAGTGCCTCGGTGGTTCCCGAATCAGATCCGACCCTGATGTTCGTGAATGCGGGGATGGTGCCGTTCAAGCGGGTTTTCCTGGGAGAGGAGAGTCGCGAATACAAGCGCGCCACCACCGCACAGAAATGCATCCGGGTATCTGGAAAACACAATGATCTCGAGAACGTGGGTCGCACACCGCGCCATCACACGTTTTTCGAGATGTTGGGGAACTTCTCATTCGGCGATTACTTCAAGCTCGAAGCCATTGAATCCGCTTGGGAGTTGCTGACCGAGAAAATGGCCATCGCCCCCGAAGCCCTGGCGGTATCGGTCTTTCGCGAAGATGATGAGGCCGCCGAGATCTGGCGGGACGGCATTGGGTTGTCCGAGAGCAAGATTTATCGCCTGGACGAGAAGGAAAATTTCTGGTCCATGGGCGATACGGGCCCCTGCGGTCCCTGCTCGGAAATTCACTACGATTTTGGTCGGCCCGACAGCTGCACCAGCGAAATTTGCGACCCCTCTTGTGAATGTGGGCGCTGGCTCGAACTCTGGAACCTTGTCTTCATGCAGTTCAATCGCGATGAAGCGGGGACCATGAATCCGCTGCCTCATCCCTCCATCGATACGGGCGGGGGCCTGGAACGGTGGGCGGCGGTGTTGCAGGGTGTTCGGAATAACTACGACAGCGATTTATTCTCGGGTCTTCTTGCAAGGGCACAGGACGTTTCGGGCACGGAACTCGGTCAGGACCCGGAAAAGGACGTCTCCCTACGGGTTGTTGCCGATCACGCTCGGACCCTCGCCGTGATGGTGGGTGATGGCGTGTTGCCCTCCAATGCCGGGCGCGGCTACGTGCTTCGCAGGATTCTGCGGCGCGGTTCTCGTCACGGAGTGCTTCTTGGGGTGGACGAGCCCTTTCTCTACAAGGTGGCCGATGCCGCCATCGATGAATTGGGTGATGCCTACCCGGATCTTCGAGAGCGAAGGGACTTCATTCTCGACCGAATCAAGCGAGACGAGGAGCGGTTTCAAAAGACTCTCTCCAAGGGGCTCCAACTGCTCGAGGAAGAGATTCTCGAAGCGAAAGAAAAGGGTGCCACCGCGCTCGACGGAAAAACCGCTTTCAAGCTCTACGACACCTTTGGCTTTCCACTCGATCTCACAGCCGATATTCTGATCGGCCACGATATGCAGGTCGATCAAGCCGGTTTCGACGATTCGATGCAGGCACAGCGGGCGCGGGCGAGAGCGGCATGGACGGGAAGCGGCGACCAGGGTATCTCTGAGATCTACGGACGCCTGGCTGCGCAATTCAGTACTCAATTCCTTGGTTACGACACAACCGAAGCCCAGTCGCGGATTGTTGCGATCTTGGCCGATGGGCAACCCGTTGACTTCGCAAAGAAGGGGGACGAGGTCGAGATCGTCCTTGAAGAGACCCCTTTCTATGCAGAGAGCGGCGGGCAAGTCGGAGACCAGGGACTAGTCGTGACCGATTCGGGGCGCATGGCGATCGAGGATACCCAGAAGCCGATGGACAGTCTCTTCATCCACAGGGGTGTGGTTACCGAAGGGGAGGTGAGAGTCGACGCCGAGGCCGAATTGCTCGTTGATCAGGCTCTTCGGGCAGGGACGGTGCGAAACCATACGGGTACGCATCTCCTTCATGCAGCCCTTCGCGGCGAACTCGGCAACCAGGCGATGCAAAAGGGTTCCCGGGTTGCGCCGAATCGATTGCGCTTCGATTTTACCCACGATTCTCCGCTTTCGGCTGGGGAGATCACAAGAATCGAGGACCAGGTCAACGAATGGATCGAAGCCAATTCCCAGGGGAGTACCCAGATCAAAAGCTACGAAGAGGCCGTAGAGGCCGGCGCTGTCGCGATTTTTGACGAAAAGTACGGAGACGAAGTTCGCGTTGTTTCTTTTGGGGATTGCAGCACGGAACTTTGTGGAGGGACGCATGCTCGGGCGACAGGTGATCTGGGGATCCTGAAAGTGATTTCAGAAACCGGGATCGCAGCGGGCGTAAGGCGTATCGAAGCCCTGACCGGGTTGGGGGCACTGGCGCATATACGCCAGCAGGAGCAGAGCGCGCGTGCGGCTGCCGATGTGCTCAAGGTTTCGCTTGACGATCTGCCGGGTCGCGTGGAGAAACTCGTCGCTGAGAGCCGGGATCTTGAACGCGAAATCGAGCGCTTGCGTAACGCGAGCCGAGGCTCTGAGGCATCGGACCTTCTCAGCGGAGTCAAGGAGGTCGATGGCGTCAAGATACTGGGGGCTCGCACCGAAAGCGTGGATGCGAAAGCGATGCGCGGCATGGTCGATGATCTCCGCAACCGGCTAAAGTCGGGTGTTGTTCTGCTGATGGCGGAGAACGAGGGCAAGGTTGTGCTGGCAGTCGGCGTAACCAAGGACTTGACCCCGCGGTTCAAGGCGGGCGACCTGATTCGTGAGGTGGCCGCGATCGTAGGCGGGGGAGGGGGTGGTCGTCCCGATTTTGCCCAGGCCGGAGGCAAGGACGCATCGAAGATCGAAGAAGCGATCGAGCGGTTCTATGACCTCTGCAGCGCCCAATGAGGCGTTATTCGGCAGGGTCTTCGTGAAAAAATCTTTTACGATCGATCCATGGATCACGAGACGACGCCTCACGCGGGTGGTTCAGGTCGGTCATGTGGGTGTCGGCGGCGATCATCCGATTCGCGTCCAATCCATGACGAATACTGACACCATGGACACCCGGGCCACCGTGGATCAAATCGAACGACTCGCAGCGGCGGGCTGCGAAATCGCGCGGGTGACGGCACCGTCTATCCGGGATGCCGAGAACCTGCGAAATATCAAGGCGATGCTCCACGCGCGAGGCGTGGATATCCCGCTCGTTGCGGATATCCACTTCACCCCCAACGCAGCGATGATCGCCGCCGAGTCGATTGAAAAAGTTCGCGTCAATCCCGGAAACTATGCGGACAAGAAAAAGTTCGAAGTCCGGGAGTATTCGGATCTCGAATATGCCGATGAGTTGGCCCGGGTCGCCGACCGCTTTCGGCCCCTGGTTCTCCGCTGTAAGGAGAATGGCGTTGCCATGCGGATCGGAACGAACCACGGGTCACTCTCCGACCGGGTGATGAACAGGTACGGGGATTCGCCTGCTGGAATGGTCGAAAGTGCCCTCGAATTTCTCGACGTATGCGAGGACGCGGGGTATTACGATGTGATCTTCAGCATGAAGGCGTCCAACACCCACGTGGCGATCCAGGCCTACCGCCTCCTTGCGGCTCGTCTGGAGGAACGCGACGAGGGACGCCCGAGTTATCCCTTCCACCTCGGCGTGACTGAAGCGGGTGACGCCGAGGATGGGCGAATCAAGAGTGCGATTGGGATTGGTTCCCTCCTCGAGGATGGTCTCGGTGACACAATTCGCGTCTCCCTGACCGAGGACCCGGTTCGAGAAATTCCCGTCGCCGAGAAATTGAGTTTCCGAAGCTCTGATCGTTGGGCCGTGGACGCCCAGCGCGAGGCCCTGGATATTGATCTGCCAGCTTTCATGGATCCTTACTCCCACGCTCGCCGAAGAACCCAGCGAGTTGCGTTGGGTCCTCTCGGATTGGGCGGGTCCGAGCCCGTACGGGTAGAACTCGAAATGTCGAATCCTCGGCACTGGATTGATCCAACTAGCGCCGCCCGTCGAGTCGCCGGTTCCCTTGCAAAGGTCAAGGACGTTGAATGCGAGTCTCTGCTCGTCCGATTCGACGCTGATTCTGAGGTTGACCGACTTGCCCGTTTCCGTGCTGCCCTCGCCGATGAAGGGATCCGAGCCCCCTTTTCCGTTCGCATGGATGCTTTGCTTCTGGCCGGGACTGGGACCGTTCCACCAGGCTCTGCGCGTGTGGTGGCCGATATAGATTCGGATTGTTCCTCCAGCATCCTGGAAGCGATTTGCCGGCTGTCCCTGGATTCCGAAGTCGCGCTGGAGTGGTGTCTTCAAGCCGAGTTGAATGAACTTCCCGCTCTCGTAGATCGGGTTCTCAAGGCGACCTCTGGAAGTCGGCCGCCCATTGTTATGTTCTCCGTTGAATCAAACCGGCCCGTGCATGCTGTTCGGCTTCTTTCGGCGCTGCTTGAAGCCGAAGGATTCGGCGATCTTCCCATCGTACTGCGGTATGCCTTGCCCGAGGCGGTTGATCCGGAATTGCAAATGATCGAGACATCGATTGCTCTCGGGGCTCCGCTTTGCGATGGAGTGGGTGACATGATCTCAGTGGGCGGCTTCGAGAAGCCGGAGACTGCGCTCGATGTTGCTTATCGCATTTTGCAAGGCGCGCGACTGCGGACCACCCGAACGGAATATATTTCGTGTCCTTCGTGTGGACGAACTCTTTTCGATCTCGAAGAAACGACCGCGCGAATCAAGTCGGCGACATCGCATCTCAAGGGGGTCAAGATCGCGGTAATGGGGTGTATCGTGAACGGTCCGGGTGAGATGGCGGATGCAGATTTTGGCTACGTGGGCTCTGGCCCTGGCCGGGTCACTCTGTACGCGGGCAAGGACGTAGTTGCCCGCAATATTGCCGAGGACGAAGCGCCCCAAAAACTACTGGACCTGATCGGCGAATCTGGGCTATAGCCGACCTGCGGTGGGGGCAGGGCTGGCTTCGGTTCGTCAGAGCCAGCCGCCTGGCGCCGCGATACTCGGTAGATCCTCGGCCTTTTCTCCCCAGTAATTTTGAGCGGTGTCGTAGAGCGCCAGGCTGCGGGAACCGTCGATGGAAGGGTGTTCCCGTCCAATGACAAAAGTGGCACCGAGCACGACCAGGAGTCCGACGAGCAGGCCTTCAACAGCGCCAAGAGCGGCTCCCCCCGTGCGGTCGAGCCATGTAAGCCCAGCGGCCCGGATGCCGCGTTGCACCAACCGGCTGATCAGGGTCGCGGCGGAAACGGCTCCGATGGCCAGCAGAGTACCCGCGAGCCAGGGCGCGAGCCCTGGGCCGATTGCTCCCTGGCTGATTCCTTCGATCGCCCCGGAGACCGTTGGAATCCCGTAGCGCGCTGCGAGGACGGCGGCGGCTAGCCCGGCCATGGAGAAGGTCTCCCTCACCATGCCGATAAAGATGCCCCGGGTGATTCCGAGAAGGAGTATCACCAGAACAATTCCGTCAAGGAGGGTCAGCGTTTCCTGGCTAGCCATGGATTTTCCCTCCGCTCTCTGTCCGAGGCGCCGAGCGGGTGCCTGCCCCGGCCACGTCTCTGGAGTTCGCTTCCCTGTATCGAAATCACCGAGGACTTCGAGGGGAAAATTTTATCGATCTCTGGCGAGGATGACCGATTTCCACGCAAGGCGAGTCCTACTCGGCACCGGCGATTCGTTCCGCTGCGCGCTCAGCGTCTCGCGAACTGGAGAAATTTTCGAGTACCACGTGATAAAGGCGCAAGGCCTCGTCGACGCGTTTCATTTCTTCGTAGCAGAGCCCGAGCTTGTATAAGGCTTCCGCATCGCTTCCGAGCCCAGGATAGTTGTCGAGTACTCGGCGATAGCGTGTCGCCGCCGATTGATATTGCGTTCGTTCGAGATAAAAATCTCCGATCTCCATCATGTTGTCGGCCAGCCGCGTCCGGAGCCGGTGAAGAATGACTTCTCCTTCCTGGGTCGCTGGAGCGTAGGGGTACCGGGTGCTCAGCAACTCCAGGTATTTCAGGGCCTCTCGGGTAGCCGTCTGATCGCGGTCGATGGACTCGATTTGGTTGTAATAACAAAGGGCCGAGCGGAGCACGGTATAGGGGACCTTGGGGTGCTGGGGGTGAAGGTCAGCGAAGCCTCTGTAGTAGGAGAGGGCCTCTTCGTAGTTGGCTTCGGCGAAATAGGCATCGGCGATCTTGATCTGGGCTTCGGTCTCGTACTCGCTGTAGGGGTAGTTGTCGATGATGGCCTGGAAAGGCTCCCGGGCGCGGTTGTAGTTGACCCAGGTGTAGATCCCCAGGATCCGGCGACCCTCCATAAGGGCGAGTCCCTCGGCGTAGAGCTCCTTGGCCGGGGCGACATCTTCGAAGCCCGGTGAACTCGTCGAGCAGCTCGGCTGCAGGGCGAGGAGGCCCACCAGGCCGCCGAGGAATATTCTGGTCAAGAGAGGACGGGTCATCGGTGGCTCAGTCTACCCGAGGAACAGTGGCCGAGGGTTGAAAAACGCCCATATCCCCCATGGGCACCAATCTGCTAGGTTCGCCGGTTCTTCCCTGAGAGCCCGATGTGGCTCCAGGGCTTTAGAAGGAGAAAGATTCGATGAACCTTGAGGCCGAACGCAAGATGAAATTTGACCGCCGGATGGAAGGCCGCCTGGGCTGGGCGAGCGAGGAGGAACTCCAAGCCGAGTTGGCCTCTCTGCCCGACTCTGTGGACAAGGTCAGCGATGGGGATGAAGAGCCGGCTCCGGCGCTTGAGGCGGATGCCGCCGAATTCGGAGAAATTTAATTTAGCCCATATACAGCAGGGACTTGCGTGATTCTTGGAGCCCGGATCGACCGGGGGATAAGCGATTCTCAAGTCAGCGTAGCCTCGCCAAGGAGCCAAGGGGCCGGATGAGAGCCAGGGTGTGATTAAAGACAAATTCGGGCATAAGCTGGACGGATGGGTTCAGCGGGTTCTTCCTTTTCTCTTCAGGGGGCGAATCGACCCGAACCTCCTGACGATCCTGGGCGCAATGCTCTGTCTGGCGGCGGCTGCGGCCTTTGGGGCAGGCCAGTTTGTGGCGGGTTCGATCGTGCTGGCAGTCGGGGGTCTTTGCGATCTCGTCGATGGGGTAGTTGCCCGGTATCACGGCATTGAAACTCGTTTCGGCGCCTTTCTCGACTCAACCCTCGACCGCCTTGTGGACATCGCGGTGATGTTGGGCTTGGTCATTCACTTCGCCGCCGCCGGAGATCAAGTGACGGCGCTCGTGGCCGCTACCGGACTGACTTCGAGCGTCCTGACCTCCTACTCCAAGGCCCGTGCGGAGTCGTTGGACCTGACCTTGCCCGGCGGCGTGGTGGAGCGCGGCGAGCGGATCGGCCTGCTGATCGCGGGTGGAATGCTCGGTCTGATGGTGCCGGCCCTCTGGATTCTGGCGGTGGGCTCCACGGTCACCGTCGTCCAGCGCTTTGAGGGTGCGCGCCATGCTTTGGGTTCCGAGTCCGATACATCGGCGCTCAGCGAGAGGGACTAGGCGGAGGTGGGGCGGTGAGCGATCAATCGGGGGCAGGTGACGGCGGGGCGGGCTCGGCGGCTTCCCAGCTTCCGGCCATCGATTTCTCGACCTTTGTCCTCTCATTGTCGACCACCGCGCTGTACCAGATGGGCCTGATCGCCGACTCGGAGACCCAGGAAATGATCTCTCCCAACCGCGAAATCGCCCAGCAGACGATCGATACCATCGAGATGCTGCAGGCGAAGACCCGGGGCAATCTCGAGCCCGACGAAGCCAAGCTCATCGATAGCCTGCTCTACGAGCTGCGGCTGCATTTCGTCGAGTTCGACGCCTAGGCGAGGGGCATGGCGAGTAGAGACGAGCGCCTGCCGACAGCTGGCCGGCTTGAGCTGGCTCCGGCCAAGGTCAATTTCGGCCTCCGTGTGCTCGGCCGCCGGGCCGATGGATATCATCTCATCGAGAGCCTGTTCGTGCCCGTCGACCTTTCCGACGAAGTCTTCGTGGAGATCGCTCCGGCGCCTGAGCCACGGGTGGCTCTCGACTGTGTGGCGGCTCCCGATGCCAGCGGGTTGGATGATTTCCCCGTGGGTGAGAGCAACTTGGCTTTTCGCGCGGCCGAAGCGTTTTTGGCCGCGGGTGGGGTGAATTTTTCGGTCTCGTTGAAGCTCGTCAAGCGAATTCCGTTGGCCGCCGGACTCGGCGGGGGCTCGAGCGATGCTGGCGCGGTCCTTCGGGCGCTCCGGGCCCTGATCCCCGGTGCGCTCACTCCCCGAGGCTTGGCGGCCCTGGCCCTCTCGCTCGGGGCGGACGTGCCCTTCTTCCTGTCCCCGCGTCCAGCGCTGGTCGAGGGAATCGGCGAGCAAGTCACGCCGGTGGGTGGCCTGTCCGAACTCAGCCTGGTGCTCGCCAACCCGGGAGAGAGTCTGTCCACAGCATCGGTTTTCGAGGCGTGGGATGCGCTCTCGCCCACGTTGACGACGGTCCAGCCAGGCTCTACGATGCGGTCCCTCTCGGATTGGATAACGCTGGACCCGAAAGATTCCGTCGCTCATTGGGAACGGTTGAGCGAGTTTCTGAGGAACGATCTTGAGGGGGCGGCACGCCAGATCTGCCCTTCGATTGGTCGAATTCAGCGGCATCTGGTCGACTTGGGAGCCCAAGCGGTGGGCATGTCGGGAAGCGGTGCCACAAGCTTTGGGATCTTCAAGACTCGGTCGGAGGCAAAAAGCGCGATTAAGCAATTGGCCCTGCGGGGGGAAGGATGGTCTCGGCTCGCTGGGACGCTGCCTGATGGGTAAGATCTCGCCCGAGATGACCCGAGATGAAAAGATCGAGGGGCGTTCCAGACTGGCGCCCGCGGATTGAGATGATCGGGCTGAGAGTTATTGCTGGGGCGTCGCCAAATGGTAAGGCAGCGGCCTTTGGAGCCGCCATTTGTAGGTTCGAGTCCTACCGCCCCAGCCAGACCCGTCGTTTGGCAGGGGAACTGAACCCGGAAGCTTCCGGATAAGACGAAAGCAGAGGAATGCAGAGTCTCAAACTCTTCTCAGGAAACGCGAACCAGGGTCTGGCTCGTGACGTGGCGGCTTGCCTGGGAATTTCGCTGGGAAAGGCCGATGTCGGTACTTTCAGCGACGGCGAATGCAGTCTCGGGATAGGCGAAAATGTTCGCGGCCAGGATTGTTTTGTCTTGCAATCGACGTGCGCGCCCGCCAACGCGAATTTGATGGAACTGCTGATTATGATCGACGCCCTCAAGCGTGCGTCGGCGCGAAGAATCACCGTCGTGATTCCCTATTATGGCTATGCGCGCCAGGACCGAAAGGTCAAACCCCGAGCGCCGATCACGGCCAAACTGGTCGCAGATCTGATTACTACTGCGGGTGCGGATCGACTGCTCTGCATGGATCTACATGCTGGGCAGATTCAGGGATTCTTCAATATCCCCGTGGATAATCTCTACGCGACCAGCTTGTTGCTTCAGGCAGTTAAGGCTCAGGTCCAAGGCGAGATCGTAGTTATTTCTCCCGATGCCGGAGGCGTGGAGCGCGCCCGGGCTTTCGCGAAGCGATTGGATGCCAACCTAGCGATTATCGACAAGCGCCGGGAAGTCGCGAACGTGGCCAAGGTGATGAATATCATTGGTAACGTCGACGGCAAGACCTGCATCATTGTCGATGATATGGTCGATACAGCGGGAACGCTCTGTGAAGCCGCCCGGGCGTTGATGGGTGCGGGTGCTACGAGCGTGTACGCGGCGATTACGCACCCGGTGCTCTCGGGTCCGGCTCTCAAACGTATAGCCGAGAGCGAACTCAAGAGCCTGATTGTCACGGATACCATTCCCCTGCGCCCAGAAGCGCAGGAGAGCAACAAGATCAATGTCGTGTCGGTTGCCCAGCATCTTGGTGAGGCAATTCGGCGTATCAATAACGAAGAAAGTGTCAGTAGCCTCTTCTAGGCTGCGAACGTATCGGCTGCCCTCTGGGAGCCGATCTGGAATCTGAGGAGAAAATCGGTGGCTGAAGTTTCGATAGCCCTGGAAAGTCGAACGGGGACGGGCAAGTCCTACAACCGCAAGCTGCGTGCGAATGGAAGGGCTCCCGGTGTGGTTTACGGAGCCGGCCGGGAAGCGGTTGCCATCAGCTTTGACCCGAAGGTTCTGCAAAGTAAAATCAAGGAGAGCCACGCAGGCATCAATACCCTCTTTGACCTGACAGGGGATGCCTCGGTGGCGAACCGCGTGGTTATGGTCAAGGAACTACAGCGTGAACCGGTGCGTGGCGCCGTTCTGCACGCGGATTTCTTTGAGATCGACATGGCCGAGCGGCTTCACATATCCGTCCCGGTTCATTTGTCTGGAAGTGCACCCGGTTTACTCGAAGGGGGAGTGATCGAGCACGCATTGCGTGAGTTGGAACTCATGTGCCTCCCGGACGCGATCCCCGACGAAGTCGTAGCCGACGTTTCGGGGCTCGGGTTGGGACAGTCACTGCACGTGGCGGATATCGAATTGCCCCCGGGTGTCGAACTAATCAGCGATGGCGAGCTTTCGGTGGTGTCAGTTCTCATGCCCAAGGCAGTGGAGGAAGAAGTCGCCGTACCGGAAGAGGGCGAAGAGGGCGAAGAGGGCGAAGAGGGCGCCGAATCTGCGGATGGCGAAGCTGGCTCCGAGGGTTCCGAATCCGAAGCCAAAGCCAAAGCCAAAGGTGCCGGGGACAAGGACTCAAGGGGCTGAGCGCCTCCGGCCTTCGCCTCGTCGTCGGGCTCGGGAATCCAGGCCCGGGCTATGCGGGTACACGCCACAATATCGGGTTCAGCATCGTGGATGCCTTCGCATCTCGGCACGGCATTTCCGTGGGTGCCGAGCGTTGGGAGGGTGAATTCGGGATTGGCGTGGCGGCGGGCCGGGCCACAGCCTGCCTGAAGCCCAAGACTTTCATGAATGCCTCCGGGCGCTCCTTGGGGCTCGCTCTTGAAGACTCTCCAGAAATGGATCCCTCTCGGGACCTGATCGTGATCTACGATGATCTCGATCTTGCTTTCGGTCGACTGAGGCTTCGTCCGTCCGGGAGTGGGGGAGGACATCGCGGGGTGGAAAGTATCATCGACGCCCTGGGAGGACGCCGCTTCCCGCGCCTGCGCTTCGGTGTAGGCAGGCCCCCTTCGCCCGAGGGGAAAGTGATCGATTTCGTCCTCTCCCCCTTCAGCGAAGCCGAGGCATTAGCCCTGAACGGTCACGTGGAGCTTGCGGTGGACGCTCTGGACGTATTCCTCGCCGATGGCATCGAAACCGCCATGGAACGGTTCAACCCGAGCCCCAGCGTGGAGGGTGGCGGCAGGGTTTCTGTCGAGGAATCGTAGAGCGGAACCCTGTGGTCCTAGTTCCGGAATTAGCCGGGTGGGATTATCTGGAACTTCTGCGCCGAAAAGCATAGATTTCGTGCTCAGTCGAATAAAACCCATCGATTCAACTTGTCGGGAATCTCTTGAACCGGACATTTACAACGACCTTGATGCTCGTTGCAGTCTGGCTGCTTTGGTCCGGCCATGCCGAACCCTTGTTGCTGGGCTTTGGTTTGCTCTCGGTGCTCACGGTGCTGGCGATCACTCGGCGGATGGATCGTTTTTCCGAATTCGCGGATGATGAATACCCGGGGTTGGGCTTGCTGCTTTACCTGCCCTGGCTTTTCTGGCAGATATTCAAATCCAACCTCGACGTTGCGCGGATCATCTTGAGTCCCCGGCTTCCCATCAGCCCCCGCTTGATCAGGGTTCCTGCCAACCAGAGGACAGAAACGGGTCAGGCCATTTATGCCAACTCCATCACCCTGACCCCAGGCACGATCAGCCTCGACGTGCGGGACAACCAAATCCTTGTTCATGCGCTCACTGAGGAATCTGCTGCGGGCGTTGAAGAGGGTGAGATGGAACGCCGTGTGTGCCGAATGGAGGGCAG
>DUCT01000160.1:33483-86644 GCA_012959665.1 Myxococcales bacterium
ACCATGCTGATCGCGCTGATCGCCGCAGTCCGTGGCCCAACGGTCTTCGACCGTATCCTCGCGATTAATATGTTCGGTACAAAAACGGTATTGCTGATTGCAGTGAGTGGGTTCTTGACCGGGAGGCCGGAATGGCTCGATTTGGCCCTGGTGTACGCGCTGGTCAATTTTATAGGCAGCATCGCGGTGCTCAAGTTTGTTCGCTTCGGCAACCTAGCTCGAGACGATGAGGGGTCGGCATCTTGATTTCCATTCCCGACGTTGTGAGTTGGGTCAGCCTGATCGCCGGATCGATCTTCTGCATTATCGGGGCCACGGGTCTGCTCAGAATGCCCGATTTCTGGACGCGTACCCACGCGGCGGGGGTTACCGATACGATGGGGGCGGGACTGATCCTGGTGGGCCTGATGTTCCAGGCGGGCCTGAGCCTAGTCGCCGTGAAGCTCGTGATGATCTTGGTCTTCCTCTATATCGCCGGCCCCACTGCGGGGCACGCGCTCTACCGAGCGGCCCATGGCTATGGCGTTCCCATGGGAGAATCGACAGTCGGGATCAGTCCTTCAGGAGGGGATGAAGATGATTCCCATTGAGTTTCTCTTGCTTGCTTTTCTCGCAGTGACCGCCATCGTGATCGCTCGACTCGATTACCTTTTCGCCGCCGCAATGCTGACGGGCATTTTCAGTCTTCTCTCCGCCGGGCTCTTTACCTTGATGGACGCGGTGGATGTTGCATTCACCGAGGCCGCGGTGGGCGCGGGTGTATCCACGGTACTGATGCTCGGGACCCTCTCTCTGACAGTGAGGGAGGAGAGGGAGAGGCCTTCGCGGATCCTTCCCTTCGTGATCGTATTTCTGACGGGAGGAGCGCTTTTTTGGGGCACCTTGGAGATGCCCGCTTATGGCGATCCGACGGCTACGATTCATCAATATCTTGCGCCGGATTATATCGCGGGCACCGAGGCCGAGTTTGGTATTCCGAATATCGTCACGGCGATTCTTGGGAGCTACAGGGGATTCGACACCCTGGGTGAAACCGCGGTGATCTTTACGGCTGCCCTGGGCGTGATGGCTTTGCTTGCAAGTGGTCGGGGCCGGAGGGGGGAAGAAAAGAAATGAAAATCCCCTTGATGCGTATGCGCGAGAAACTCGTGGTGCGTGTTGTTTCTCGCTTCTTCATTCCGTTCATTCTTCTTTTCGGACTCTACGTTCAATTTCATGGTGATTTTGGTCCGGGAGGCGGTTTTCAAGCGGGCGTGATCTTCACATCGGGCTTTGTTCTTTACGGGTTGGTCTTTGGTCTTGAAAATCTCCAGCGGGTGGTACCGTGGAGAGTTGTCGAATCGGGGGCATCCCTGGGGCTGTTGCTCTACGGGTGTGTTGGTATCGCTTCGTTGTTTTTGAATGGGAATTTTCTGGACTACAAGGTCCTCGATCCACACGATGCCATGCACGGACTCCACCTTGGGATCCTGCTCATAGAGTTGGGTGTCGGGCTGACGGTTAGCGCGTCAATGCTTGCGATCTTCTACGCCTTTGCGGGCCGAAGGACTGCATGATGGGGATTCTCGGCCTCTGGAACTATTGGATGGTCATCGTCTTGATGATGATTGGTCTCTATATCCTGATAGCGAGGGAAAACCTGGTTAAGAAGATGATGGGTCTCAATATCTTCCAGGTCTCGGTCATCATGTTCTGGGTGTCCATTGCGAAAGTGGAGGGAGGAACAGCTCCTATCATTCCGGAGGGCGTGACCGATGTTGTTTATTCGAACCCTCTTCCCCACGTATTGATGCTGACAGCAATCGTCGTCGGCGTGGCGACTACGGGCTTGGGCCTGGCCCTCATCGTTCGGATTTACGAAGAGTACGGCAGCGTAGAAGAAGACACTCTGCGCGAAATGGATCGGGTGGCGGAGTGATCGAGCACCTTCCTGCGTTGCAGACCGTGGTGCCCATGATGGCCGCGCCGATTTGCGTTCTGCTGCGCCAAGCGACTCTGGTGCGCATTTTTGCGATCGCCGTTGCTTGGTCGTGTCTCGCTATTGCATTGGCGCTGCTCGAGGAGGTCCTGAGCCACGGGACGATTTCCTACGCATTGGGCGGTTGGGTGGCTCCCCTGGGTATCGAGTACCGCGTGGATGTCCTGAACGCCTACGTCCTCGTTATTGTGGCAACGATCGGCGCGGTCGTGATCCCCTTTCCCTTGGATGGGCGTGAGTTGCGTATTCCCCGGGAGCGATACTTTCTCTTTTATGCGCTCTTCCTTCTCTGCCTGACAGGACTGCTCGGTATCACGATCACCGGGGACCTGTTCAATATCTTTGTCTTCCTGGAAATTTCCTCGTTGTCGGCTTACGCCTTGATTGGGCTCGGAAAAGAGCGCGGGGCCCTCACGGCAGCCTTCTCATACCTCGTCATGGGCACCATCGGGGGCACCTTTATCCTGATCGGTACTGGGCTCATCTATCAGATGACCGGTACGCTCAATATCGTGGACTTGGCCCGGCGCCTCCCCCCGGTCCTCGAATCGAGGACGGTCTGGATTGCCCCGGCATTCCTGGTGGTGGGAACGAGTATCAAACTTGCGGCGTTTCCCCTTCATCAATGGCTTCCGAATGCCTACACGTTTGCGCCATCCATGGTCGCATCGTTTCTCTCTGCCACCGCCACCAAGGTGGCCTACTACGTTCTGGTGCGGGTGATTTTCGGTATTTTTGGCGCGGCCTTCTTCTTTGAAACTCTTGGGTTGTCGAACCTGCTCCTCCCGCTATCCCTAATCGCCATGCTGGTGGGTTCTATCGCAGCGATTCAGCAGACGAATATCAAGCGCCTCCTCGCTTATTCGAGTATCGCTCAAATCGGTTATATGACTTTGGGCCTCAGCCTGGCCAATCTGAATGGCTTGACCGGCGGACTGGTGCATCTATTCAATCATGCGCTGATGAAGGGAGGGCTCTTCCTAGTCGTGGCTTGCGCGCTCTCGCGAGTTGCCTCTCCCGACCTTGAGGCGCTACGGGGGCTGGGGAGAAAAATGCCCCTAACCATGGCAGCTTTTGTCGTGGGCGGGTTGAGTCTTATCGGGGTGCCGGGGACCGTTGGCTTCGTGAGTAAGTGGTTCCTTGTGCTTGGCGCACTGGACAAGGGCCTTTATGCGGTTGCGTTTTTGATTCTTGGGAGTTCGCTGCTCGCGGTTGTCTATGTATGGCGAGTGGTGGAGATCATGTATTTTCGCGATTCGGACGCCATTGTTGAGCGGGACGAGGCGCCGCTCTCCATGCTTGTGCCTACTTGGATTTTGATCGGGGGTACGGTCTACTTCGGGTTCAATACGGCCCTGACTGCGGGCGTGGCCCACACCGCTGCGCAATTTTTGCTGAGTCTTGGATCATGAACCCAGAGACCGCCATTGCTGTCGCCGTATTGTTGCCTCTCCTCGGTGCGGTGGGAATCGCTCTTACGGGACGTTGGCCGAACCTTCGGGAAGGGGTGACCATTGCCACGGCTCTGGCGGTTTTTGGCGTCGTACTGAGTCTGGTGCCCGGCGTTTTGGGAGGAGACCGCCCAGGTCTAACAGTGCTCAACGTCATGCCGGGCGTGGCGCTGGCTTTTGAAGTTGAGCCCCTGGGAATGCTCTATGGGTTGGTGGCTTCGAGTTTGTGGATTCCCACCGCTCTGTATGCCATCGGCTATTGCCGGGCGCACGGAGAAGAGAACCAAACACGCTTCTTCGTCTGCTTTGCTCTGGCGATTTTTGCTGCCCTGGGGATCGCGTTTGCGCGGAATCTCTTTACGCTCTTTCTCTTCTACGAAGTTCTGACTTTATCTACGTATCCCCTGGTCACGCACTACGGCAACGACGAGGCACGCGCTGCCGGCAGGACCTATCTCGGGATTCTGCTCACCACCTCTGTTCTCTTCCTGCTTCTTGCCATCGTCTGGACCTGGAAGCTCACCGGGACTCTCGAGTTCAGCCCAGGGGGTATCCTCGCCGGAAGGGTCGATGGACCACTTGTTGCCATACTTCTGGGTCTTTACGCTTTTGGGACTGGCAAAGCCGCGCTGATGCCGTTTCACCGATGGCTGCCGGCAGCGATGGTGGCGCCGACGCCGGTCAGCGCTCTTTTGCACGCCGTGGCCATCGTGAAAGCTGGCGTTTTCACCGTGATGAAAGTCATCGTCTACGTTTTTGGGATCGACTTTTTGTCTGAAACCGGGGCTTCGATTTGGCTCATGTACGCCGCGTCCTTTACCCTGCTTGCTGCTTCGATCATTGCCTTGACGAAGGACAATTTGAAGGCGCGGCTTGCCTATTCGACGATCAGCCAACTCGCCTATATCGTACTGGGCGGGGCGTTAGCCACGGCCACGGGTGTTTTCGGGAGTGGGATGCATATCGCCATGCACGCCATGGGGAAGATCACCCTTTTCTTCTGTGCAGGGGCAATCTTTGTCGCCTCCCACAAGAAAAATGTAAGCGAGATGGATGGGCTGGGGCGAACAATGCCCTTTACCCTGGCCGCGTTCTTCGTGGGCTCCATGAGTATTATCGGTCTGCCTCCCACAGGAGGTGCTTGGAGCAAGTGGTATCTCGCCTTGGGTGCGGCCGAGGGCCATCATGCAGTTTTTGTCGGTGTATTGATGGTGAGTTCGCTTCTGAGTATCGGGTACTTGATGCCGGTGGTTGGGCGGGCCTTCTTCCTGCCCCCGAACCCGGATTCCGCGCCCGCCGCCAACTCGGATGAGAAAACGACATCCGGGGGGTTCTGGGAAAATTTGCGCGAGGCCCCTCTGCTGTGCTTAGCGCCTCTCTGTGCCACGGCGGCTGGGTGCGTGGTTCTCTTTTTCTATGCGCCGGATGTTCTCGGGCTGCTGCAGACCATGCGTCTTGGGAGATAAAATGAGCGAAGAAGGATCAAGACCCTCTCATTGGCTCGAACGGCCGGGTAGCGTCAACAAGATTATTCGTTCCCTCGCCCTGGTTTGTGCCTTGGTTGTCGTGGCTGATTTCTTCTACGAGAAGCACGGCCACTATTCCTGGGAGAATTCCCCAGGTTTTTATGCCTTGTTCGGTTTCGTCTCGTGCGTAGTGCTCGTCCTTGCGGCCACACAGTTACGCCGAATTCTCAAGCGGGACGAGGATTACTATGATTGAAGCTGCACCGCCTGGGATGATCATGATCTTGGGCGCACTGTTGGTGCCGCTGCTCAGCGGATGGGTCCGGCAGGCCTATATGTTGGCTCTTCCGGTTCTGGGGTTTATCCAGGTCGCCATGCTTCCGTTGGGTTTCGTCTCTTCGGTCGAGATGTTTGGTTATGAGTTGACGCTTGTTCGGGTCGACGAGTTGAGCCGTGTATTTGCATACGTTTTCTACATTGCTTCTTTCCTGAGCATTGTCTACGCGCTGCACATTAAGGACACCATTCAGTTCGTGAGTGGGCTTATCTATGCGGGGGCGGCAATTGCCGCTCTCTTCGTTGGAGACCTGATCAGCCTCTTCGTATTTTGGGAACTGACGGCGGTCGCATCGCTCTTTCAAATATGGGCTCGGAGAACGGAGCGATCTTACAAGGCAGGTCTGCGCTACCTGATTATTCAAGTGGGGTCTGGTGTTCTGCTCCTGGCAGGAACGATTCTGCATTTCGCTGACACCGGCTCGCTCGAATTCGGCGCCCTGGGGCTCGTGAGTACCGGAACCACCCTGATCTTCCTCGCCTTCGGCATCAAGGCGGCGTTTCCATTGCTGCATGGGTGGCTACAGGACGCGTATCCCGAGGCCACAGTCACGGGAACGGTTTTTCTTTCGGCTTTTACGACCAAATTGGCCATCTACGCTTTGGCTCGGGGATTCCCGGGCACTGAGATCCTGGTGCCGATCGGTGCCGTGATGACCGCGTTTCCGATTTTCTACGCGGTGATCGAGAACGACCTTCGTCGGGTGCTGGCCTATAGCCTGAATAACCAGTTGGGCTTCATGGTGGTGGGTATTGGAATAGGAACCGAGATGTCCCTGAATGGGACTGCGGCCCATGCCTTCTCTCATGTGATCTACAAGGGCCTGCTCTTCATGTCCATGGGGGCGGTCTTGTATCGGACGGGGACCGTCAAGGGTTCGGAACTCGGCGGGCTCTACAAGTCCATGCCCTGGACCGCGACCTTCTGCATGATTGGCGCCGCTTCGATTTCGGCTTTCCCGCTCTTCAGTGGTTTCATCTCGAAGTCACTCATTTTGACCGCCGCGGCCGAAAACCACTACACGCTGACTTTCCTTGTCCTCCTGTTCGCCTCCGCAGGCGTTTTTCACCATTCGGGAATCAAGATTCCTTACTTCGCATTTTATGCCCACGACAGCGGAATTCGTTGCGAGGAAGCCCCCCTGAACATGCTCGTCGCCATGGGGTGCGCAGCGTTCCTCTGCATTGCGTTGGGGGTTGCTCCGGGTTTCCTCTACGCGCTTCTCCCCTATCCGGTCGATTTTGAGCCCTATACGACCTCCCACGTTGTCAACCAATTGCAACTCCTGCTTTTCTCCGCAGCGGCCTTCGTCTTTTTGCAGAAAACGGGCCTCTATCCGGCTGAGTTGAAGTCGGTGAATATCGACGTGGACTGGCTCTATCGGAAGGTGCTACCGACCGCGGTCAGGCGGATTGGGGACCAGGTGGGTCGTTTGAAAGCCAGAATGCAGACCAAAGCACTCGAAACCGTGGGTTTCGCAGTTCGGTACATCGAGGGCCACCATGCGCCGACCGGGGCCCTTGGAGACCCCTGGTCCATCGGGGCGACGGCATTGTGGGCGGCCGTTCTTCTGATCGCGTACCTCCTGATGGCTCACCGCTAAGTTTGTCTCGGGGGGGGCGTCGATCCTGCGCGCCCGGGTACCGGACTGGCGGATTGTTCAGGCCCGTTGCCTAGACTAAAGTCTGCTTCCCGGCTCACTTCAGCCTCTGGCCCTACGGCTAGGCCAGGGAGCCAACATTCGCGATACGGCAAAGAGGAGCCCCCATGGCAAAGAGTGAAAATGGAAACGGTCAAGCGCGGCGAGGTGCCGAGTCCTTTGATCTGAAGATCGGCTTGGCGGAGATGCTGAAGGGGGGCGTCATTATGGATGTCACCGATGTCGACCAGGCGAAAATCGCCGAGGATGCCGGTGCATGCGCGGTAATGGCTCTTGAGCGGGTGCCCGCCGATATTCGCCGGGACGGGGGTGTTGCACGGATGAGCGCCGTGGACATGATCGAGGGCATCCAACGTTCGGTCTCGATTCCCGTGATGGCCAAGGTCCGGATTGGACATATTGCCGAAGCACGGGTTCTCGAAGCCCTTGGGGTAGATTTTATCGATGAGAGCGAGGTCTTGACGCCCGCGGACGATGAGCATCACATCGACAAGCACGGCTTCAAGTCGCCTTTCGTCTGCGGAGCGCGCAATTTGGGCGAAGCCCTGCGGCGCATCGGAGAAGGTGCGGCGATGATTCGGACCAAGGGGGAAGCGGGCAGCGGCAATATCGTCGAGGCGGTGCGGCACCTGCGTTCGGTCTGCGGCGAGATCCGGGCCCTCCAGGCCCTTCGCCCCGAGGAATTGATGGCCCAGGCCAAGCATCTCCAGGCCCCTTATGAGTTGGTTCGTTTGGTGCACGCCAACGGCTGTCTTCCGGTTCCGAATTTTGCGGCGGGCGGGATCGCTACCCCGGCGGATGCATCGCTCTGCCGTGAGCTTGGAGCCGAGGCCATTTTCGTGGGCTCGGGTATTTTCAAGAGTGAGGACCCTTCGGCCCGAGCCCGGGCGATCGTGCGCGCAAATACCCATTGGGACAATCCGGCCGAAGTCGTGGCTTCGTGTCGGGGCCTGGCGAGCGCCATGGAAGGGATTGAAATGTCGACCCTGGCCGAGAGCGAGCGTCTGGCCAACCGGGGCTGGTAGCCGGTTCATCCGGTGATGAGCCAGGCAGTGGCAGCAGAAGGTACGCGCGTCGGTGTCCTGGCGATCCAGGGTGCGGTGGATAAGCACTTCGCAATGCTTGAGCGCCTGGGCGTTCGGGGTGTTCGGGTCCTGGGCAAGGAAGACCTTGCAGGCCTTCGGGGATTAATTATCCCCGGGGGAGAGAGCACGACCATCTCAAAGGGGCTGGACCGGCTCGGACTCTTTGAGCCGATTCGCGCTTTTGCTCGGGCGGGTGGGAGGATCCTGGGAACCTGCGCGGGTGCCATTCTGCTGGCCCGGGAGTGCGAGAACCATCCGGTTCCCACCCTGGAACTCCTGGATGTGCGTGCGGTTCGCAACGCGTACGGGACACAGGTCGATTCTTTTGTGGCCCAGGCCGACCCCGGGGCCGCCGCCAACCTCGAAGGGATGGGGTGCGTGTTCATCCGGGCCCCTCAGATCGCCGACCCGGGTCCCGAGGTCGAGGTGCTCCTGCGCGTGGATGGATTGCCGGTTCTGGTACGCCAGGGTCGAATTCTGGCCAGCACCTTCCACCCGGAACTCGCCGATGACCCCAGGCTCCACGCGCTCATGCTCGGACTCTAAATCCCCCCAAAGGAACCTCTGGCTGGGGACACGTATTTTTGGTATCAATGCGCGCTCACCGGGGGCCTCTGAAGCCCCTTCAATGAAATAAACCCTCAGTCCCAGTGCCCTCGCCGGTCCCGACCCGGCGCGATTCGGCAGCGGGCTCGGGTGCCAGCGGCACCTGTCCAGGAGGAGGAGTCAAGCGTGCGGGAATACGAACTCAATATCATCATCCAGCCGGAGATCTCGGAAGAGGGCTCGGCCACGATCCTGGGCCGTCTCTATGAATTGCTCGAGGCCGGCCCCTCAATCCGCCTACTCTGCGATGATCTCGGCAAGCGCAAGCTCGCCTACGAGGTCAACCGTTTCCAGAAGGGGCACTACTACCTGCTGTCCTTTCTCGATCCCGGACCGGTGGTGTCCGAACTCGAAAGAGTGCTGCGTCTTGAAGAATCTGTGCTGCGCTTCCTGACGGTCAAAGTCAACGACGATGTGACCGATATCGAGGGTAGGGTGGCCGAGGCCAAGGAGCGCGAAGAAGAGCTCGCGAAGCGCGCCGCTGACAAGGCTACGCGAGAAGCCGAAGAGGCCAAGTCTCGAGCCGAGGCCGAGGCCCTTGCCGCCGAGCGTGCGGCCGCCGCCGCGGAAGCGAAGGCGACAGAGGAAGCAGATGCGAGCGAGGCAGTAGGGGAGGTCGCTGGGGCTGAGCCCGAGTCCGCCGCCGATGAAACCCCGGCCAAAGACGCTCCTGTGGTTCCGGCTGAGGAGACAGAGGCCGAACCGGCAGCCAGTGCCGATGAGGCTGCTGCGCCCGGGAAGCCAGAGGCGAAAGCGGACGGAAGTGAGGAGGAACAATCATGAGCGAATCCGATAACTCCGAGGCAGGTGCACGCCCGGCTGGGCCCCCTGCATCCCCCGCTGGCGGAACCGGCGACAGTCGGCCGAGTCGAGGCCCCAGTGCTGATAGAGGTGATAGAGGTGATCGAGGTGATCGAGGTGACCGTGGAGATCGAGGTGACCGTGGCGACCGCGGCCCCCCGCGAGGCCCTTGGAGTGTCAAGGCCCAGCTTCGCTCTGCCGCGCGGAAGAAGGCCCGGAAGGGCCAGAAAAATGGCATGTTTCAGCGCAGGAAGGTGTGCCGCTTCTGCGCGGACAAGACTGCGGTTCTGAACTATCGAGAAGCGAAAACTCTCCGGCTCTTCATTTCAGAGACCGGTAAAATTACTCCGCGCAGAATCTCTGGAACCTGTTCCAAGCATCAGCGCAAGCTCGCGTCCGAGATCAAGCGGGCTCGTCATATCGCGCTGCTCCCGTACGCGCCGAGTCACTACTAGGCGGAGGCTGAACCGATGTCGCTGGTCAAAATTATTTTGAGCGAAGAGATACATCGCCTGGGCGTTGCGGGTGATTTGGTGAGCGTAAAACCCGGTTACGCGCGAAATTTCCTTCTACCCCAGGGAAAGGCCGTTTTGGCCACCCAGGGTAGGGTGAAGGAAGTTGAGCACCAGCAACGGATGATCAGCGATAAGCAGGCGAAGGAAATGAAGAACCTCGCAGCCCTGAAGACTCGCCTGGAAGCCGTTGTACTCGAGTTTGAGGCCCAGGCCGGCGAAGAGGGCAAGCTGTTCGGCTCGGTGACCGCCCAGCAGCTGGCCGACCAGTTGGCCGAAAAGGGGCAGATCGTGGATCGGCGCAAAATTTCGCTGGATGAGCCCATTCGGACCGTGGGTGAGCATACGGTTTCGATCCGGATGCAGGGTGATATGGTGGCCAATCTGAAGGTGATCGTCTCGGCGACGGACTGACGGATCCGAGGGCATCCGGCTCTTTTGCGTGCCGGGGTTTGAGTGCCAGGATTCGCGTGCCGGGCTTAGCGCTTGGGATTAGCGCTTGGGATTGTTCGTGCCGATTCGTTGTCGCCCTCTGGACAGCCGATCTGGTGGGTCGCGGATTCCCCCCCCTGAGTTGAGGCCGAGGGGCTTGAGATCTTGGGTCTGCGCTCGCTTCTCGCGGAGCTCGCATCGCCGAAAAACCCATTCTCGGAACTTCTTTGGCGAATGCGTAATTGGAGCTTCCCGCTTCCGCATGTCCAATGATATGATGCTTCGACCGGCGGTCCCCGGTCCATTTCGGCCTGGGACTACCGAGGGGGGGGTGGATGAGTCTCGACGGGATTCCCGGTGGGTCCGCGGGTTCAACTCAAGGCCGCAGCTTGGGTATGAGTGCGGGCCGAGAGCCGCCCCACGACCTGTCCGCCGAGAAGGCGGTGTTGTCGGCGATTCTCCTCGACAATGGCGTCATCCATTCTTTGGTGACGGAGTTGAAGGAGGAGGATTTTTATCACCCCGCTCACCAACTTCTCTTTCGGGCCATGGTGCAGCTCAAGGACCGCAATCAACCCGTCGACCTAACGACCCTCAATACCCATCTGCAGGTGGAAGATCTGCTGGATGCTGTGGGCGGCGTGGTGCTCTTGGCCGAGATCGCCGACTACGAAGCGACGGCGGCCAATGTCATGCACTACGCGGGAATCGTCCGGGAGGGGGCCAAGAAGCGGAACCTGATTAGCGTGGCCTCGGAGATCGCTAGCCTGGGCTACGACCGTCGGGAATCTGCAGATAAACTCCTCGACAGCGCCCAGAGCCGTATTTTTTCTCTGGGTCAAGAGCAGGGCAGCCAGACTCTTCAAAGCTTGAAGACAGGCGTACACGACGCGATGGATCACGTCGATATGCTGATGAACCGCAGCGGCGAGTTGACCGGGCTTTCCACCGGGTATGCCAAGCTCGATCAACTGACCGGAGGGCTACAGCCCGGAGATCTTTTCATCCTGGCCGCTCGGCCCAGTATGGGAAAGACAGCGCTGGCCCTGAATATTGCGCGCAATGCCGCAGTGGATGGGGGCAAGACCGTAGCGGTCTTCTCGTTGGAAATGACGACCCGCTCGCTGATCATGCGCATGCTTTCCTCCGAGGCCCAGGTGGATTTTGCAACGTTTCGGAGTGGTCTAATTTCAGGCGAAGTGCACGGGCGGCTGATGGTTTCGGCCGCCCGGCTCGCCGAGGCCGGCGTGTGGATCGACGACACGGGCGCGGCGACTGTGCTCGAGATCCGCTCCAAGAGTCGCCGTCTGCGTGCCGAGCATGGCCTCGACCTGGTGGTGGTCGACTATCTGCAACTTGCTCACGGCGACGGCGGAGCCGGTAGCCGCGAGCAGGAAATTTCTGAGATCAGCCGAGGCCTGAAGGGCCTGGCCAAGGAGTTGAATATTCCCGTCCTGGCGCTCTCTCAGCTGAACCGCGGACCCGAGACTCGTAAGGAGGACAAGCGCCCGATGCTGGCCGACTTGCGCGAATCGGGCGCGATTGAGCAGGACGCCGACATCATTGGCTTCATTTATCGCGACGTGGTCTACAATCGGGAAACCGAGCACGAGAACATGGCCGAGTTGATCATCGCCAAGCAGCGCAATGGGCCTACGGATACGGTGAAGCTCGAATTCGAAGGTCGTTACGCCCAGTTCCGCGACTGGCCCATTTCCGATGATCCTTATGGGGGAGCGAGCGGCAGTGGCGGCTTCTCCGGTGGGGACTCCGGCTTCCAAGGCCGCGGCGGGTACGCGGACGACGATCCCTTTTGAGTGAGTGCGCACTAGACCAAAATTTCGTGAACTCGACGCCCTTTCCGACTCTTCATATACTGGTTTCCGAGTTCCAATCCTTTATTTTCCGAGCCCCAACTGATCGCCCGTGAGCGAGATGTGAGGAGACCGTTGCCCTCCGCGCTGCAAGCCCGTGGCCTTCGAGCAGGCGCCCGCATCGGAATCGCGGCGCCCGCGGGTGTCGTCGATCCCGTGTGTCTAGAAGCGGGCGAGCAGGCCCTGCGTGGAATGGGGTTTGAGCCCGTTCGTCGGAGCGATCTCACCGAGGGTGCGGGCTACCTGGCTGGGGAGGATGCCCGCCGGGCCGAGGAACTAAGCGAGTTGGTCGCTGCCCCGGACATTGATGGCATTATTTGTGCTCGTGGCGGCTACGGGAGCAGTCGCCTGCTCGAAAGCCTGGATGCCAAGGCCTTTCGGCGGGCGCGAAAACCCTTGGTCGGATACAGCGACATCACTTCCCTGCTGCTTTGGCAATGGCAATCAGCGGGCTTGATGGGGATTCACGGTCCAATGCTCGAGCGCGAAGGTGGGCTCCCGGAAGAAATGGCCGAATCCCTGCGTTGCGCCCTGTTGGGCGAACTCGGTGGGGCGACCCTTGTGGGCCGACCCGGGGTGTCCGGGCGCGCGGAGGGTCGACTCCTCGGCGGGTCTCTCACCTTGGTGACCGCGAGCCTGGGCACGGCCTGGGAAGTGGATACCCGGGCCTCCATTCTCTTGCTTGAGGAGGTGGGGGAGCAGCCCTACCGCATCGACCGCATGCTCGAGCAGTTGCGCGCGGCCGGGAAGTTGGATGCCCTCGCGGGCGTGGGCATCGGAAGCCTCGAGGGGTGCCTGGACGAACGCTACCCCGAGCGGAGCGCCGAAACAGTGTTGCGGGAATTCCTGGATCCCCTGGGCATCCCCGTGGTATTTGGCCTGCCTTTTGGGCATGGTGCGCAAAATCTATCTTGGTCATTTGGGGGTCGGGCGGTGCTTGACGGTGATCGCGGCGAGTTGAAAATGGTAGAGTCCGCGGTCACGACTCGCTGATCCCCCCTAGCCGAGCCTTGGAACTGCCCGTGGGCGAGTGATGCTCCGGGAAGCGGCTTGCAGCCTGGCATTTATTGGACGGATCGGGAGACATGAAGCGAAGTCTGATCAAGCGAAAATTGGGGAAAGTCGAGCGCACTCTCGACAAGGCAATCGAGAGCGCGGAAATACCCGGCGCGGTGGTGCTTGCACGGATGCCGCGAGAGGGCGAGGTGCTTGAATTCGCCTGGGCTCAGGGTTTTTCGACCATGCGGCCCGAGCGTTTGCCCATGACGCGCGAGACCATCTTCGACTTGGCCTCTTTGACGAAGAGCCTTGCCACCACGACCGGCGTGATGAGGTTGATGGAGGATGGCCTCGTCGCTCTCGACGATCCGGTGGCCAAGTACCTGCCGGTTTTCGGCGAACGTGACAAGGAAGCCGTGACCGTGCGCCACTTGCTGACCCACTCGGCCGGTCTCAAGCCTTGGAGGGGTTATCACGAACTCATGCTCGAGAGAGAGACCCGCACCGGCGAGCGCACAGTGGGAACCCCGGAAGGCCGTGCCTGGATCTTGGATCGGGTGCTGCGTTCGGGGCTGGTGCACGAACCCGGAGAAGCCGCGGTCTACGGCGATCTGGACTTCATCGCCCTGGGCGCTCTTGTTGAAGAGGTCTCAGGACAACCCTTGGAGCTGTTTTGCGCCGAACGAATTTTTGAACCCCTGGGCATGAAGGAGACGGCTTTCCTGCCTCTCGCCGAGCCTGGCCACGAGGCGCTGGCTGTGCCCGAAGCAATTCGCCGGCGAATCGCCGCCACCGAAAACTGTTCCTGGCGAAAGCGAATTCTCTGGGGCGAGGTTCACGATCCCAATGCCTTTGCCATGGGGGGGGTGGCGGGGCACGCGGGTCTTTTTGCGCCGGCCGATGACGTCATGACTTTTGCTCAGGCCTTTCTCGATGCCTGGCATGGCCGGAGCGAAGCATTGCCGCCGGCGCTTGTCAGGGAGTTCAGCGAGCGCCAGGAGATGCCCGAAAACTCGGACTGGGCTCTTGGCTGGGATACCCCTACCCAGGGACAGTCCTCATCAGGCAAATATTTTTCGGTCCGTTCCGTGGGGCACCTGGGTTTTACTGGGACATCTCTCTGGATCGATCTCGAACGCGAAGCAATTGTCGTGATGCTCACCAATCGAGTGCACCTGATCGCGAAGCGAAGTCGATTCGATCTTCGACCTCGAATTCATGATTTGATCATCGAAGGCCTCACGGCAGACTGAGAGAAAGTTGGTGAACGCCCTTCGCCACGTCCACTTTATCGCGATCGGCGGCACGGGAATGGGAAGCCTGGCGGGCCTTCTGAAGGCTCGAGGGCTCGAGATCACCGGCTCAGATCGTGCCCTCTACCCGCCCATGAGCACCGCCCTCGCGGAATGGGGCATCGATGTAGTCGAAGGCTTTCGCGCGGAGCATGTTCTCACGCGTCGCCCGGATCTGGTCGTGATCGGCAATGCGGTTCGGGGTGATAATCCGGAGGCCCTGGCGGCGATCGAGGCTGGGTTGCCGTATCGATCGTTTGCCGATGCGCTCTATGAACTGGCCATTGCATCCAAGCACAGCCTCGCAGTCACCGGGACCCACGGAAAGACGACGACGACGAGCCTCTGCGCCTATCTGCTTCACGCGACAGGCCGGGATCCCTCGTTTCTGGTCGGGGGGATTGCGCGAGATTTTGAGAGTCCGTTCAGGGAAGGGGCGGGCGACCATTTCGTCGTGGAAGGCGATGAGTACGACACGGCCTTCTTTGACAAAACACCGAAGTTCTTTCACTACCACCCCGAAACCTTGATTATCACCTCAGTGGAATTTGATCACGCCGATATCTATCGCGATCTTGCGGCGGTGAAGTCCGTGTTTGCCCAGTTGGTCAGGAACATGCCTCAGTCGGGGACCATCATCGCCAGCTGGGACCACCCCACCGTGCGGGAGGTGGTCGCCAACTCACCGTGTCGGGTGATCCGGTATGGCGTGGGAGAAGTTGGGAACGAGCAAGCCTCCGATATTGATTTTATGGCCCATTCCCTCGAAGTCAGTCCGGAGGGAACCCGTTTCGCCCTCGAGAGCCCAGGCGCATCGGTTCAGACTCTCCTGCTGCCTCTGCACGGCCGTTTCAACGTAGAGAATGCGGTGGCGGCCCTGGTCGCGGCCCACGTGCTCGGGGTTTCGTTGGAGGAGAGCGGGGCCGTTCTGCCCGGCTTTCAGGGTGTAAAGCGGAGGCAGGAGCTGAGGGGATGCGAGGGAGGGGTTCGCGTCATCGATGATTTCGCGCATCACCCTACGGCGGTTCGGGGAAGCATTGAGGCCTTGCGCTCGCGTTACGTTACCGGACGCCTTCTTGCTGTATTTGAGCCACGCTCAAATACCAGCCGAAGAAAGCTATTCCAGCAAGAATATGTGGATGCCTTGAAGGGCGCAGACGCGGTGCTGGCCTTGGAGGTGCCTGCCGAGCCCATCTACAGTGCCACGGGAGAAGTGACTGAACTTTTCTCTGCCCCAGAACTGGCCTCTGCCCTTGGGGCCAAAGGGATCGAGGCGGGCTCTTTCGCAAGCGTCGAAGCCATTGTGGCTCACCTGGTCGGGGGAGCGCAGGACGGGGACACTGTGCTGATCATGAGCAATGGTGGCTTCGGAAATATTTGGGAAAAACTGCTCGACGCCCTGAAGGGCCGAGATTGACGCGGAACTCAGGTCTTCGGGAAGCAAGAGAGAACCCAGCGATCGGAACGAGAGGTTCCGAGCGAAACGGCTCGGGTCCAAGGCAGCGATTGGAAGTGATTGGAATTGGAAGCGATTGGATTAGAGGGACGCCGATAGGCGCTCGTCTTGGTGAAACGCAGGAGCCGTCACGATGTTCGGGTCTTGGGTCATCGCAAGAATCTTTTCCAACAGCCGAACCCGCAAGCGGAGCATTTCGAAGCCATATTCGTGGGCGAGTTGTAGGCCCAGGGTCTGATTGCGACCGGTCGTCTCCATTGTCGACATAATTGTCGACATATTTGACTCATAGGCGGTAATCTCGCTGCGTAGGCTTTCCAGGCTTTCGGCGATCCACCCTCTTGCGTACTTAATCGTTTCATCAGTTTGCATCACGACCTTGAGCAGTAGCTGATCCCGAAAGCAGGGTTTCTCGTGAAAAAACTCGAGTAGCCACCTATGCAGATCGTTTCTCCCCGGCTCCGAGATGTAATAGGTCTTGCGCGCCCGTCCACTGTGAATCACGGACTTATGGGTGATGAAACCGTCCGCTTCCAGGGCGTGGAGGGCAGGGTAAATCGATGCATTCGTCATCGGATAGATCCATGAATACCGATTGGCGTGTTGCCGCAATAGGTAACCGTGCATGGGGCTTTCGTTGAGTAGTGCGAGGAGGGTGTGGCGTAGCGGCATGATGGGTTTCGTCCTTGTCGGTTTGTTGGTTCTCCTGAGAAAAATATTAGATATCGCTTATTAGAGGCCCCGTGAGGATTTTGGTCTCGGGGGTCATTCAATGCTGTTTCTCGGCCCCTTTCATCGAGTACTAAGGGCAACAGGGCAACAGCGGAAAACATGGCAACAGAAAAAGATGAATGAGCTTGGCATTGGCTTGGGACGCACGGATCTCTTCGGAATGGGACTCCTTGACGTCTCTATGGGTTAAACCCTACGTTACTGAATGGACCCTATCATATAAGTCGGTATTAGAATAGGTAAAAACCCTGAATTGTTAGATTATTTTTTTCTAATGTTTTGACTGATAAAATACTAATTCTTTTTGAAGAGTTGAAATCATCATAGAATTCCACAAGTCTTGATCTCAAATGCATATCGAATGTTCAAGGGCTGCAGATCGCCACGGGAATCTAATGTATAACTAGCCATTCCCCGAGGGGGTGGAATTGGGGTCTCGAGTGGGCCTGGATTCGTGTAGCACCGGGAAAATACGCAACTCGGGGGCAGCCGAGTCGGGTGCAACAGGAAGAGGGCCTAGACGTCCAATCCGACGGATCGCATCAACTCGATGGCATTGCTTCGAGCGACGACACCCTCTCGCAGGCGAAAGTCGAAGAACATTCGGCCGTTCTCGATCCTGTCCTGGAAGTGCACATTACTCACGGCCAATTCCCTGTGCTCGGCGATCCGTGCCAAGGCGAGGTCGTGGGTGGTCACGATCCCAATGGCTCCCCGCTTGAGAAGGCCCCGAACCACGGCGTCGGCACCGATTTTTCGGTCGTGGGAGTTGGTGCCATGCAGCACCTCGTCGAGGAGAAACAGAACTGGCCATTCCTGGGCAGTCAAATCGACGATCTGTCGCAAGCGCTTGATTTCGGCCAGGAAATGCGATGTGCCGGTGCGGAGTGAGTCGCTGATGCGGATAGAAGCTCCGATTTGAATCGGGGAGAGCCTCAGGCGGTTCGCCCGGACTGGGGCCCCCGCCAAGGCCATTATGGTTGCGCAGCCGGCGGTTCGTAGGAGAGTGCTCTTGCCCGACATATTCGAGCCGCTCATCACCAGGGCCCGGCAGTCCCTCGAGAGGGTCAGGTCGTTGCGCACGCATGCGTCACCGAAGATCAGCGGGTGCCCCAGGCCCTCGGCCTCAAAGACAGGGCCGTCCTCGACGATCTCGGGGAAAACATGCCCGGGCTGTTCATACGCGTATCCCGAGAGGGCGCAGAGAACCTCGATCTCCGCCGAAGCATCCACCCAGGGGCCAAGGGTGGGGCCGCAGTCCGCTCTCCAGCGCTCAAGCGCCAAGGCCATCTGGGTTCCCCAGAGCAGGAGCCCGCCGATGGGTGCAAAAAACTGGTTGCGCCGGGCATCGAGAAACTGCATCAGGCGACCCAATTGGGCGATTTTCCGAGAGGGCGGCATGGCCTGCCCCGCCAGGGAATGAGAAAGTTCCTTAAGACGGTCCGCCTCCATGGGTTCTTCCTCGAGCCGGGCTAGGAGGCCCGAAAGAACCGCCAGGTCCTGGCTGGGTGCCTCAGCGGCTGCCAGCGTGGCGACCACCTGGGACCGCAGCGCCAGTGCAAAGGCAGACTGAACTGCAATCGCGAAGAGGAAAGGAATTGCGCCGGCACCGGTCAAGATCCATGCAGCCAGGGAGCCGAGGGTGGTGACCGTCAGGGCGCCCGCCACCCAATGCAATCCCGCGGTGGGCAGGGAGGCCGGTCGATTTCCCCACTCGATGAGCCGTTCGGCGCCGATCCGATTGCCCACGTCTTCGCCGATGAGCGCGAGATCCCGTCGCAACTCGATCTTGGGGACCAGTTCTCTCACCGCGGCCTGACGCTGGCGCGTGATGGCGGCTGGCGCGGGTTCCAGTAACCAGCGGGCGAGCAGGTTCGCCCCGGCCGAAGTTCGCACCGTGCCCAGGAGTTCGAAGAGCGAGCCCTCACCGAAAATATCCAGATCGTTGGCGTAGGGATGGGCGGGATCGAGGTAACGCAGGCCCGAGTGGCCTTTCCCAGGCCAGCTGCCGTCTATTCGGGCCAGGCCGAGGGCGAAGAAACTCGCTGTTCGTTCGATCACCCTCAGCCGCCGGATCGCTCGATCGTGCAGGATCACGAGAAGCAGGAAGAGCCCAGCGGGCGGCAGCACCCAACTCGCCGGGATCTGATGGCTGCCGAAGGCCAACCATCCCGCGACGAGGCCCACGGCGAAGACGCCCAACCGCGTGTGGGAGACCGAGCGTTCCCAGCGTCGCCAGGTCGTGGCGCCACCTTCAAGATGCTCGGCCCAGCCCGAGTAGACCGATTGCGGGGCACCGCTCCAGGAGGGTTTTGAACTCACGAATGCTCTCGGGCGGGGGCGAGAAAGGCCGCGCCGCTTCCCAGGCCGGAGGCGCCGCGAAGGCGGGTGGCGACGAAGCATCGGGCATGGTTCACGGCTTCTTCAAGGCCTTGGCCCAGGGCTAGGCCCGCTGTAATGGCCGATGCCAGCGCACAGCCCGTTCCGTGGACGGCTCCAGCGTCGATCCTTTCGCCCTTGAGCCAAGTCATGGGGTTGGCCGATTCCTGAGCGATCGCCAACAAGTCGTCGGGGGGACCGTCGCGGTGTCCGCCCTTGATGAGAACCGCCTCGCAGCCAAATTTTTCGAGGAAAACCTCAGCTGCCGCCTCGCAATCCCGCTTGCGTCCGATCTCGATCTCGGTCAAAAGTTCCGCTTCATGCAGATTGGGGGTGACCAACCGAGCGCCCCGCATCAATTCGCGGAGAACGGGCCACGCCCTGCGTTCCAGCAGAGGGGTACCGTCACTGGCGGCAAGAACAGGGTCGATGACCGTGGGAATCTGGGTGGCGAATCCGGAAAGCGCGAGTTGAACGCTCCGGGCGACATCGTCCGAGGCCAGCATCCCGATCTTGATGGCGGCGGGGGTGATGTCCGCAAGAAGGACGCGCAATTGATCCAGGGCCACGGAGGGAAATACGGGCATCACAGCACGAACTCCACTGCTGTCCTGGACGGTCAGCGCGGTGACCACTCCGGCACCGTGCACACCGTACGCGGAGAAGACTTGGAGGTCAGCCTGAAGGCCGGCTCCGCCGGTCGGGTCAGAGCCCGCAATCGTGAGAGCACATTTCATTATCTGCATGGTAAGATCCGCCGCGGTTCGGCGCATCCCATGGAGAAATTCTCCGGACGATTCTTCGGGCTCTGGTGGTGGCCCGCGAGACGCCAGAAGCCAGGCCGATTGGGCGATTCGTACCGCGCCCCAAGCCGTGCAACACTCCTGGGGTGCCCGGTGGCCGACAGCCGGTTTTCGAATCGAAAGGACCATTTTGACGGTCGTGATGCTTCAGACTAGGTTCCGCGTATGATGAAATTACGACTCTCCGCCAGCTGGCCCGACCTTTGTGCAGTGTTCCTGTTGCTGGGCCTCGTCCTTCCACCGGCCATGGCTCCGCTGGGGACCGCCTTGGCGGCGGACATGGACAAGCAAACGCCCTCGGATTCCAAAGCTGAAAATCCAGTCCCTATAGACGTGGGCTTTTGGGCGACGAGTCGCGCCCGGACCGATTACGAGGTCGTCGTCGTCCAGTACTGGTCAGTCGGACCGCTCCTGCGAGCCGAAGCGGTGACGAGAGGACAGAACATCGTGACCTTGGTGAACGGGGACTATTACTACGCCTACGACGCTCTCACCAACTCGGGTTACCGCATTCGCCGGACTGCCGGAGCCATCGCTGCCGATTCTGGTCGCAAGCGTCCCTTCGGGATGCACCTGCAGGAAATCCTTGACCAGGGTGGAGAAAAAATTCGAGAGGACACTTTCGGGGGCATCCCCGTCGATGTGTATCGCCTGACGAATGATGAAGAACGCCGAACTCTCTGGGTGCAAAAAGAATCGGACGCGATTCCGGTTCGGATTGAAACTTACGATCGACGTCGAGGTCGCACCGCAAGGCTGGATTGGGTCAACTGGCTTTCGGGCTTGAAGGTTCCGCCCTCTTTCTTCGCCCCTCCGGTAGAGGTGAAGTTCGAGGAATTTGATACCTACCAGGACTTTCTCGTGCGCTTGGCAGCCGGGTCGGTGCCTCCGGCCCCCCCTTTCTTCCAGGAGCTCATCGAGAATCGTCGGCCCTGATCCTCGGAATTCTTACCTTCGATCTTCTTACCTACGCGCCTCTTACCTTCGCGCCTCTGACCTTCGAGCCTCTGACCCTCCAACCTCTTACCGTCGCGGATAGCGATGGTTGATCGCCGGGGCGCGCGGTCAGGTCACCCAAGTGATATTGGCATCCACCGGGCTGGATGCTTCGACGGAGAGCGTCGCGAGTCTTCTGACCACCGTGTTGGAGATATCCTTGAAAGCGATGGCCGTGGGCGAATGGGGCGAAACGACAATGATGGGCTCACCACGATCGCCGTAATCCGCCATGTGGGGATCAATGGGGACTTCTCCGAGAAATTCTACGCCGAGTTCTTTGGCGACTCGTTTCCCTCCATCCTTCCCGAAGAGGTAGTACTGCTTGTCGGGCAGTTCAGGCGGGGTGAAATACGACATGTTTTCGATGATGCCGAGAACCGGCACGCTGACCTTGTTGAACATCTGCAGCCCCTTGCGCGCGTCGATCAGCGAGAGGTCGTTGGCCGTCGTGACGATCACCGCGCCCGAAAGGGGCGCAAGCTGGGTCAAGGTGAGCGCGGCGTCCCCGGTCCCGGGCGGAAGGTCGATGATGAGGTAGTCGAGTTCGCCCCAAGCGACATCGGTGAGGAATTGTTTGATCAGTCCATGGACCATGGGCCCGCGCCAAATGACGGGCGAATCGTCGGTTACGAAAAATCCCATGGACATGAGCTTGAGCCCGTATCCTTCCAGGGGAATTATGCGTTGATTCGAAGTGGTTGCCGGGCGGCCGCTCACGCCGGTGATGAGAGGAAGCGAAGGTCCGTATACATCGGCGTCGAGAATGCCAACCCGCGCGCCGCTCTGTTGCATGGAGAGTGCGAGATTGAGTGCGGTCGTGCTTTTGCCGACCCCTCCCTTCCCCGAAGCGACCGCGAGAATGTTCTTGACTCCAGGGAGAACAAGCTTTTCCTTGATCGAGGAGGTCGACTGGCGAGTATTCGCAGTCATGCTCACGGTGACCTCGCCCACGCCCTTGAGCGCACCCACCGCTTCGTATGCGGATTTCTCGAATTCTGCCTTGATGGGGCAGGCGGGGGTGGTGAGCTCGATTTCGAACGACACCTTCTCACCGTCAATTTTGATGTTTTTGACAAAGCCGAGGTCGACAATATTCTGTTTGAAGTCCGGGTCCTCGATGGGCCGGAGGGCGTCGAGGATCTGATCCTCTGTAACGGGAGGGGCCATGGTCTTTCCTTGAGTGGATGCTTAAAGTCACGGTCAACAATGGTTTAAAGATGCATGCCGTTTGGCGGCCGCCTGAGCAATTGAAATCCGGACAACTGAAATCCGGACAATGAAGAGCCGGACAATGAAAGTCCGGACAATGAACACACGGATAATGAACACACGGGCGGGCAACGAAGCCCAGTCCAGCCGTCGGGAAGCTCAAACTGTAGCGCGCCCTGGAGGAACATTGTCGTTGACCGAACTCGACCAGGCTCTCAGCCGGCTGCAATCGACCGCCCCCGAGTATTCGGGTGGACTGAGCAACCACGGCCCCATGGTCGCCGAGGCCCTGCATTGCCTGGGCCACGAGGCGTTGATTTCCGCCTGGGCGGACGTCTACGTCCCTCGCCTGGAGGATCGCGCAGCGGGCCGGCCCATCCCGGTTCCGCAACAGGAAGCCGGGCTAGGCAATGGAGATTTCGCCGACTGGCGAGTCACTTTCGAAGGCGAGCTGGCAGAGGAGCCCTGGACGAAGGTGGCGCGGGTCTGGATTCCTGTCCTGCTGCCCGGGTATTTCGCGGCCGCGATGCACGGACCGATCCGGGTGGCCCATGCGATTCGCGCACTCGAGGAGGAGGAAACCCCGCTCCGATTGGGCGAGTTGGCTGAGGCGTTGGGCTATTGGGCCAGCCGGTTCCAGCGCCTGCCGGGTGATGTGGGGTCCGCTCACCGGCCCGGCTTCGGTCCGGCCCAGGTCCTAGCCGAGGCGGTAAGGGTGCCGGCGGAGCGTCGACGTATAGGTTTCCTGACCGACGCCGTGGGTGTCCTTGATGGGGAGAAGGGCTTCGCCAAGACGATGGCAGGGGCAGATCTGGAATGCGCTTCGCCGAGCCAACTCATCGGTGAAATCTGCGCGTGTGCTGCGGGCCTCTACATCGAAAACCCCTCGTCGCGAATCGCGTATGTCCACGCCCTGACCGGGCCCTCAGCTTTGAGGCTTATGAGTGCTTACGTCGATGCCGAGGATCTGCGTCGTGGAATCGGCTACGCCCTCCAGGCCGCGGCCGCTCTTCACTGCACACACTCCGAAGCGGTCAGTACGGCGGCCCGCTCGTCGGGAGCGGCGGAACAGGCTCTGTCCTGGGATGAACTTCGCTACCGTGCGGCGTGTTCCCTGGAAGAACATGCAATCAAATTGACCGAGGCTTGCTGGCGTGAGAATCGCTTCCAGGCGGATGAACGCTTTCGGCGGGCGTCGGCCGACGCGATCACACACCTCGGTGTGTCCTGGGGTGGCCGAGGCGGTTAGTTGCCGTGCTGCGCCAGAAGCATCTCGGCATTGCCGCTGAGGATCGCGAACCGCTCCTCGGGGTGCCCCTCAGTGACGATCAATACCTTGGCAAGGCTTGCCCCGAGATGGTAGAACGGCCAGTCGCTTCCGAAGAGAAGCCGATTGGATCCGACTTTGTCGATGAGTTCCCGAAGAACGCTAATGCCCTGACCGTGAATTCCCAGCCAGAGATTCTTGTGCCTGCGTGCAAGGGGAATTGCGTCGCCCACATCCCGTGCCCCGGCATGCCCAAGGATGAATTGAACTTCGGGATGTGAGGCCACCGCGTTCTCGTAATGGCGGATCAGGGTATAACGATGGGTGTATTCGGGCTCGATACCAGCTCGGCCCCCGTGAAAGAAGATCGGGACTCCCAGTTTTCCGCACTCCCTATAGATGGGATCAAGTTCGGGGGAATCGGGATAGAAACGCTGGACCGCCGGGTGAAGTTTGAGGGCGCTGGCACCCCGGGCGACTTGAAGGCGCAGGGACGCGATGGCGTCGGGGTCGCGCGGGTGGACCGAGGCCCCGGCGAGCAGCCGTTTTGAACTACCCGAGGACTCGATGGCGGTCGCCCAATGGCGGCTCAAGTCGTCGCCAAATGGCAGCCCTAGAGCGATGGGGAGTATGACCGCCCGTTGGATCCCCATGGCGTTCATTTCATCCAGCAAGTTCGGAATCGTGTGAGTGGCCGCCGCCTCGCTTCCCCAGCCGGCCTGAGCCACAGTCTCTTCCCTCAGTAAAGCGAGGTCGCTCTCGGTGAAATTGGCATTCACATAGACATCGAGATCCAGCTCGCAGCCTCGGTCGGTCGCATCGCAATCCAGGAAATGGCGGACTCGGGGGGTGGGTTTCAGCCAGTCGATGGTCGGTGCGAAGAGCAGGGACATTCCAAGGTGTGCATGAAAGTCAGTCACCGAGGGAAGGTCTTCGACAACGCATCGTAATCGACCCTCAGCGTCGATTTCGAAATAGGGAAGGTCCGCAAGGCCACGATACCCCCGATAGATGTGGCGTCCGTAAGGTCCTCGGCCAGCCCTTTTCTTTTCGAGGCGCATTTGTTCGGCGAGTCGCTGGATGTCGGCGTCGTGATACCGATTGGGATCTTCGCAGCCAAAGGGGGCCAGTAGTGAGGCAGCACTGATTCCGAGTGCTTGCAAGAAAAAACGGCGATCCACCGGGGCGCTCATCGCGACGAGTCTCCATCGGGGTGCATCCAATACCTTCGAAAGTCGCTCCACTCTTCCCGATCGGTCACCCAGTTGGAATAAATAGCCACGCCGGAGAGGCAGTGCGATGAAGTGGATCGGTTCTCCAGCGCCGCTCGGACTCCGAGCGAAGCCGTTCGCAGGTTCTCCACCTTCGGGTTGGAGTAGAGGGGAACATCCTCGTACGCAGGGAGACCGATCAGGACTTCGTGGCCTGGGACCGAACAAGCCCAGTCCACTAGAAGATTAGTTTGGTGGCGGACGAAAGCGAGGTAGGGGTTGATGTAGTTGAGCCCAGAGTCGTATGCCATCAGGACGGTTTGGTCGCTTGCTGTCATCGTGGCGAGGTAGAAGCCAGCGGTCCAGAAGCTTCGGCGCAACGGTCCAGGGAAGATTCCCATAAAGTTTGCTCGAGGTGTGGCCTGGCTGATCACGAAGTCAAGTCCCAAGGCGGTCCGGACGTTGGTGAGCAGCGTGAGATAGCCGGGCTCGTGGTCGATCATGGGCTCAAAATCGAAGTGGACGCCATCGAAACCGACTGCGCGAAGTTCGACGAGTAAAGCGATTAGCTCGGACTGAAAGGCCGGGTCGTCGAGAGGGATATTTTCTACTCGCGCCCCTACCCAGGCGAAAAGTCGGGCATCAGAAAAAACCGCTCGCAGAGACGAAAAGAGCTCGCCTGGCTTGTCCCGGACGGTGCCATCCGAGAGGGCGGGGCCCACATGGATGAAGAGGTCGCGAATTCCATGACGATCGAGATTCTGCTTGAGCTGTGCCAGTTCCCCACCGGGCACGGGCTTTTCGTCCCGGACGCCATAGCCGGTATACCACTTGTGTCCAAGCCATATTCCATTGGTCCCGCGATCGAAGCGCTGCTCCGAGGTAGGGAAAGGGTCCCACAGGACCATGCCAGCAGCGATTGCGGTGGCAAGAAGCAGCAGCAAGGCCAGAAGTCGCAGTCTTCGCAATCGAACCTCAATAGCTTCCATGGGGAAAAGAAGAGTTTGGGCCGGGCCTTTGTTCCCGTCTCGGGTTCCGGCGACCGAGGACGCATGGTAGGCTAATCACGATGACACTCAAATATCGTTTGTTCGGTGGAGTCTTTCTTGTTGGACTGATTCTTGACCAGTGGACGAAGCTCTCGATCGTCGACCATTTTCGCTACGGGGAGCGTCTTGAGGTCATTCCCGGAATTTTCGATCTGACACACGTTCGGAATCCGGGTGGAGCATTCAGCCTCTTCGCCGACGGACCTTTCGAGTGGAGGATGACTTTTTTCGTTGGGGCCACCGTGTTGGCGATCGTGCTGCTTATGGTTTTTCTGGCGCGTCACGAGGGGGAGGATTGGCTGACCCCGTCGGCTCTGGGCTTCGTGATGGCAGGCGCGGTCGGGAACTTGATTGACAGGCTTGCCTATGGGGAGGTGATCGATTTCATCGATATTCACCTCTGGGGCGGATATACCTGGCCGACTTTCAATGTGGCCGACAGCGCGATTGTTCTTGGCGTGGGGCTGCTGCTCTTTGAGGTATTCCTCGCCGATCAAGATCTTTCCGAAGCCGACGAATCGATGGCGGATTGACTGGCCTAGGGGCAGGCGCTGGGGTTCGCTGACCGATTGGCCCCTTTGCTAAGTCCGATCGCCGAGCCATTTTCCAGGCCTGATTTCTTGAGCCCCACGTACTCAGCCCCACGTACTCAGCCCCACGCGAAAGGGTCCGCGGGGCAGAGCGCATGGTGGGCGAGGGAGACTGGGCTCCCTGGGCTTCCGGAATCCGGGGTAGGGAGATCTTTAGATCAGCAAGCCCGCTAGACAGGCGGTCATGAAACTGGCGAGGGATCCCGCGAGAATCGAGCGTAGGCCGAGGCTTGCCACTTCGTGGCGCCGGCTCGGGACCATTCCCCCGATGCCCCCCAAAAGGATCGCGAGGGATCCGAAATTGGCAAAACCGCAGAGCGCGTATGAAGCGATTACCCGGCTTCGTTCGGTCAGCTGGCCCGACGCCATTTCCTCGCCAAGCTGCTGGTAGGCAAGGAATTCGTTGAGAACGGTCTTGATGCCAAGGAGCGAGCCCACAGCGGGGGCATCTTGCCAGGGTACGCCCATCAGGAAGGCGAGGGGGGCGAGAAGTATTCCCAGAATTTTCTCGAGAGTCAGGTCTCCAATGCCCACGAAAGCACCGACTGCGCCAAGCAAATCGTTCGCCATCGCGATGAGCGCCACAAAGGCAATCAAGGTGGCGCCGACGTAGGCAGCGAGCCTCATCGCATTCAGCGCTCCGTCGGCAGCGGCGTCGATGATATTCCCATCGGGTCTCTCCACCGGCGATCCGACGCCGGCCATGGTCATAGGCTCACCCGTTTCGGGGATCATGATTTTGGCAAGTAGAAGCGCGGCGGGAGCGGAGAGAATACTGGCGGTGACAAGATGCCCCGCGAAGGCACCGCCCCCGAGAATATTCACGTATGCCAGGAGCACTGAGCCGGCGACTGTCGACATTCCCAGGGTCATGGTTGTGAAGAGTTCCGATCGCGTCATCCGTTCGATATAGGGTTTGATGATCAGGCAGGATTCAACCATCCCCACAAATATATTGGCGACTGCCGCGAGACTTTCAGCCCCTGAGAGTTTCATGCTTCGGGCGAGGATCGCGGCTAGGCCTCGAACGACCCACTGAACCCAGCCGAGGTGGTAGAAGATCGAGAAGAGGCTCCCCATGAAGATAATGATGGGGAGAACACCGAGGGCGAAGGAAAATCCGACATCGACCAGAGGGCCGAATACGAATTGGGTTCCCGCATTCGTGTAATCCAGGAGTCGCCCCACACCGACAGAGACGCCGGAAAAAAAGGCCTGCCCGGCATTCGTCCGTAGCAGCCCGAGTCCGAGTGCGAACTGAATGGCCAAGCCCCAAGCCACGGTCTTCCATGCGATCTCGCGTCGATTGGAGGAGGCTAGCCAAGCGATCCCCATCATGACGAAAAGTCCGAGAGCCGACATCAATCTCATTCCGATTTCGTTCACTTTTCCTCCCGGTCCCGATCCCTCTCGAAAAGGTTCGCGAGTTCCCGGGTGGCGGAGATTGGATTGGCTGCTGCGGCGACGGCGGAAATGACCGCCGCACCGGATGTCCCGGTTTCGAGGATGGCGCGAATATTTCCGCCGTTGATTCCGCCGATGGCCACCAGGGGGAGTGGGGCCACCCGGCGAACCGCTTGCTCGAGGGCTGCGATTCCGGGCGCGGTCTCGGGGGAAGCTTTGGACTGCGTGCCGAAGATGGGCCCGAAGGCCACGTAGCTCGGCGCGGCTTTCGCGGCAGCAGAGGCCTGGTCGAGGTTATGAGTCGAAAGCCCGATGGCGAGCTTGGCTAAGGCCTCCTTGGGAATGCGGTCTGCCGGCATGTCGTCCTGGCCCAGGTGGAGCCCATCGGCGCCTGCAGCCAGGGCAAGATCAAAGCGATCGTTGATCACAAAGAGAACCCCGGCGCGGCGTGTCTTCCATCGAATGGCCTGGGCCCACTCGAGGGCCTGGGAGTCGATTGCATGCTTGATCCTGAGTTGAATAACCGAAGCTCCCCCAGCGCAGGCTGCTTCGGCCTGATCGACGGGGCCTTGAGGCCAGCGAGGGTCATCGTCTGCGAGCACGTGGAGGCCAGCAAAGGGCACGGCGGAGTTCATTCGTCGTCACTTTTTCGTGGGAGATCGATCTCAAGCTCCATGAGTTTTTTGCGCAAAGTATTTCGGTTGATTCCGAGCAACGCAGCCGCGCGAATCTGGTTGCCCTCGGTGAATTTTAGAACGGTGCTCAGCATCGGGCGTTCCACGGTTTCAATGAGTCGTCGATGGAGATTGTTGACATCGTTTTCGCTTAGAGAATCGCGAACATGCCGTTCCACCATATCCTCGATGCTGTTTTTCCGGTCACTCAGACCGCCATCGGCGAGGAAGTCGAAATCTGCGGGCGAGAGAACACGGGCAGAGGACAGAACCAGTGCCCGTTTGATGGCATTTTCGAGTTCTCGAACATTGCCCGGCCAGTTGTAATTCCGGAGATGGTCGAGAGTTGTCTCGGCGATCTGAGTGTCTTTTTCGGACAGTTCCTCGGCGTATCGATGGGTAAAGTATTCGGCGAGTGTTCGAATGTCGTCCTTTCGATCGCGAAGAGGCGGTATTTCGATGGGGACTACCCGGAGTCGGTAGAGCAGGTCCTCTCGGAAAAGCCCCGCGCTTACGGATTCCTCAAGATTTCGATGGGTCGCGGTAACGACCCTGACATCGACGAAGGCCGGGTCGCGACCGCCCACGGGAGTGACCTCTCCACTCTGAAGCACGCGTAGCAATTTGGCCTGGAGTTCAATGGGCATATCGCCAATTTCGTCGAGGAAGAGTGTTCCCCCCGATGCTTCTCGAAACCGCCCCAACCTTGCGGAGATCGCCCCCGTGAAGGCACCCCTTTCGTGGCCGAAGAGTTCACTCTCCAGAAGCTCGCTGGGAATGGCCGCGGCGTTCACGGTGACGAATGGACGGTCAGACCTTGGGCTTGCAGCATGAATCGCCTGGGCGACCAACTCTTTTCCGGTTCCACTCTCACCCGTGATGAGGACGGGCACATTGCGGATCGCCACCTTTCCCACGAGTTTGAATATTTCGAGTAGGGATTGGCTGCTTCCAACCAGTCGCTCGTTCCGGGGTCGCCTTGAGCCTTCGGCTTCGCGTTGCAGATCTCGAATTTGGCCCTGAAGGTTTCGAGTGGATTGGGCACGTTCAACCAAAGCCGAGACCTGGGCCAGGGAGAAGGGCTTGACCAGATAGTCGAGTGCGCCTCGCTTCATTGCTTCGACGGCGTTGTCCATGGTGTTCTGCGCGGTGATGATCACCACGGGCGTAGCCGAGCCCCCGCTTCGCAACTGTTCGAGCACGTCGAGTCCGCTCAAACCGGGCATTCGGATATCAAGAAAAGCCAGGTCGAATTGATTCGAAGTCAATGCATCGAGGGCGGATTCGCCGTCCGCAACTTCATTGACTCGATGCCCCTCGGATTCGAGTGCCTCTCGCAAGACGAAGCGGATGGAATCTTCATCGTCTGCCACGAGCACGGTCATGTCCCTTTCGTCGCCAACGTTCATCCGCCGTCTCCTCTCCCCAGTGGCTCCGTACCGCCTCTTGATGCTTTGCCCGCAGAGGCCAAGGGCAGCTTGACCCGCACTCGGCCCCCGCTCTCGTGGGACGCATCGATTCTGAGCAGGCCGCCGTGTCGGCTGATCCAATGCCTGGAGACCGCGAGTCCAAGGCCAGTCCCGTTTGCCTTGGTGGTGAAGAAAGGCGTGGACAACTGGTGCTGGATGGCTGGAGAAATTCCAGGCCCCTCGTCCTCGAAGCAGATGATGACGGTGGGGTGCGGCTGGCCGCTCTCGCTCTTGAGTCGATTTTCCAGGGCCATGCCCGTGGTCAGGGTGAGGGTCCCTCCGTTTTCCTCCATGGCTTGGATCGCATTCTGGGCCAAGTTCAGAAAAACTTGTTTCAGGCGATTGGGGTCGGCCAAAATTTTGGGAATCGACGGATCGTAGACGCGTTTGAACTGAATGTTTTGGGCTAGGGGCTCGGCTTCCAGGAGTTCGACGACCTCGTCGAGCAGGCGGTGGAGATTCACGCGAGCCCGATCGAGGGCTTCACCCCGAGCGAAGACCATCAGTTCGTCCACCAAGCCCGAGATTCGATCGACCTCACGCACGATGAGCTGTGCAGACTTTTGGCCCTGGGTGTCCTTGACTTTTCGCTCCAGGAGTTCGGCTGCTCCACGGATCCCCCCGAGCGGGTTCTTCACCTCGTGCGCGATGCCCGCCGCGATCTGTCCGTAGGAGACCAGGCGATCACGCTGGGCTGCCTCGTCCTGAAGATCGGCGAAAGCGGTTCGGTCGCGAAGGACCATCACGGCACCCGCGGGGCGGGCTCCTCGGCCGACCGTGAGTGGAGAGATCGAGACAGCTACGACCCGGATTGGTCCGAAGGGTCGCTGCAGGGGGACTTCGTCGTCGACGATGGGCCTCCCTGTCTGTTGCACGCCAGCGACCAGGGCCGGAAAGGGACTATTAGGCCCCATTAGTTGGTCCAAAGGCTGTCCCAGTCCGGCCGCCAAGGAGGTTTCGAGGATTTGGCACGCCTCCTCATTGAGCCAAGTGACTTCCCCTATGGGGGAGAGCACAATCACCCCGTCCAGAACTGCGTCCAGGACATCGGTCAAATCCGGCCTGAGATCATCTTGCTCGGTCACGTGTCGGTTCGCTTCCACGGGTAGGGGCCCGTTTTGGGTGCCTAAAAAATAAGCAATTTAGCGTCTGACCCTTGGTCCGCCACCGGTTGGAGGCCCCACGGTACCGGGTTCGAATAGCTCCCCAGGGGCAGCAGGATTGGGTAGTCTTGGTCTCCGCATGCGTACAGGAATTAGCGTCCAAGAGGCCTACGACAGCGTTCTGGGGTCGGCTCAGCCGCTGAGGGGCGAGAACGTACCGATCTTCGACGCGCTGGGACGCTGCCTCACGGCCCCCGTGGTGTCCCAGAGGCAATTGCCGCCGGCGGACTGCTCGGCCATGGACGGCTATGCGGTTCGTTTGGGGGCGCTGGGCTCGGCGACTCCATCGAACCCGGTTGAGCTCCGGGTGGCCTTTGAAATTCCAGCGGGTCGGGCCGCCCACCAGGCACTGGAACCGCTGGAATCTGCAAGGGTTTTCACCGGAGCACCGGTTCCCCGAACAGCGGAGGCGGTGGTCCGCCAAGAGGACACAGAAGTAAATGGCGATCACGTTCGCATAAATATTTGCCCAGCACCGGGAGAGCATATCCGCAATGCGGGGGAGGATGTCCAGATTGGCGACGAGGTTCTGGGCGTGGGCTGCCGGATCGGACCGTCGGAGATTGGCGTGCTTGCCTCCCTGGGCCGCTCGGGGGTGGAGGTTCACCGTCGGCCCCGGGTCGCCATCCTTTCGGGAGGCGACGAATTGGTGGAGATTGACGGCGACGTCTCCGGGGGGCGAATTGTCGCGTCCAACGCCTACACGCTCAGCGCAGCCTGCCGCATGCTGGGGGCCGAGCCCCTGTATTTGGGGATCGCCTCGGACCGTCCCGAGAGCGTGGGGCAGCTGTTTCGGTCGGCGCTCGCTGCGGACTGCATCGTGAGCACCGCGGGCGTGTCGGTGGGTGACCACGACCATGTGCGGCCGGTTCTCGAAAAGCTGGGTTGCCGGCTCGACTTCTGGGGCGTCCGCATGAAGCCCGGTTATCCCCTGGCCTTTGGTCGCTTCGACTCGGTTCCGGGATCGGGCAACGGAGCGGGTCCCCTGGTCTTCGGGCTTCCCGGCAACCCGGTCTCCGCCACCGTTTGCTTCGAGCAGTTCGTGCGACCGGTCCTCCTGAGGATGATGGGCCGCCGCGATCTTTGGAGGCCGATTCTGGAGGTGCGGGTCGTCGACCGCTTGGTCAAGAAGCCCGGCCGTCTGCATTTTGTTCGCGTAACCCTTGAGCGCCGGGACGGAGAGTGGCAGGCGCGGAGCACGGGAAATCAGAGCTCCGGGGTGATGACCTCCATGGCTCGCGCCGATGGCCTGTTGATTTTTCCCGAGGAAGCCAGCGAACTGATCGCGGGTGCGACAGCCCAGGTGCAGGTATTGGACGAGAGCTTCTTTACCCGAGACTCTGCGGGTTTTTAGCGCCGGCTTCTCACTGTGCTGAACCCGGCGTGGGACCAGGCCCCTTTTAGGCACTACTGGGCTTGGTACTACTAGGCCTGGTACTACTAGGCTAGGTACTGCTAGGCCTGGTACTACTGGGTCTGTTTCTACCGAGCCAAAGCGGAGCTAGGGGGCAATATCGGGGCTCGTCTTGCCTTCGTCGATTTGCCCGCCGGACAGGATCGCGCGCAGGATCTGATAGGGCGCCTCGAGGGCATCCGGAAGCCCTTCGGCGAAACTGCGACCGGGAAGCGATCTGACTTGGGGCTCGCTCAGGTTCCCGCTTACCTGATAGTAGGTGCCCACCAGGCCCCGTTCAGAACCCGGAAGAATGATTTTGACCAGGGGGATCGCCTCGAGGAGTTGGCCTGCCCCGCGAAAGAGGAAGAGTCCAGCCACGCCAATCAAATCGTAGGGAGGATGCACGACGTCCAGACTTCCCGAAGCGTAGATCCGGAGAGGTCCCTCGAGTTCGAAGTTGCGAGTCACAATACGTTGGTCATTGAGGTGCATGTCGGCGGTCATAGACTCGTAGGGAATAGAGGCCTGCTCCGCATATTGGTTATAGCCCTCACTCGCCTGGGCCAAGGCGAGGAGGATCGGGATTTCTTGGCGCCCCAATGCGCCTTGGTGGGCTTCCATGCTGGCGGTTCCCGTGAGTCCATCGAGGAGAGGCAGTCCGGGGTGTAGATCGCCCGCGAGCGAGCCTTTGAGCTGGAGGGTGCCCGTCAGATCCCCCGACCGAATGCTGAATAATTCGCCCAGCCGGTTCATGTCCGCATCTTCGATGGAGAAGGTCAGGGCCACGGGAACCGAATGGGCATGGCTGAGGTTCAGCTCAATCTCCGCATTCAGGGATCCCCGAGGCTCCAGGTTGGCACGAAACCGGGTCAGGAAGAGCGATGACCCAAGGGCGGAGAAGTCGGCCTCCACGGCCTGCAGGGGGATTAGCCCGGTTTCCAGACCGGGCACTTCAATCCGTCCCGACACCCAGGCAACAACGGGAGGTCGCTCGGCCATGTCCGGGGTCGTCGGGTCGGGGTTGCTCTTGCCCGGGGTGTCGTTTTCCGCACTCTTGGGGTCGGGGGGCTGGATGCCGGGAGGCGTTTCGGCGGTTCGGACCGCTGGGCCGGCGTGCACGACCAGTTGGATTCGTTTCGACGGTGCAGTGGTCCAGATCAGCTCCCCCGCCAAAGGCACGCCCCCCAGGATCAGCGATTCGGCCTGAAAACTGGCTTTCTTCGAACTCGGAACAATCTGTAGATCCGCTCCCCGAACGGTCCAGGGAAGGGAGGGGTGTTCGAGCCGGTCGATCCAAATTCGGAAGGGCAGGGCCTTGGTTTCGCTCTCGCTTATCGGGCCCATGGCGGGGCTGGGCTCGCCCGAGGAGTGCAGGGCATTGGGCGCGGGCCCCCCCCCTCCGAAGAGCTTGAAGAGCGGGTCGAGTCCGGGGAATGAAGAGGGTTCGGTTTTATTCGAATGGCCATGGGGCGCGATGTCAAAGATGTTCGAAAAGCCCGTGATTCTGACGTCCAGAGCCGGCAGGGGCTCTCCGTTTTGGAGGCCGCGTCCTCGCCGCAACACGAAGGTGTCGCCCCGGAGCTCAAGGCGTCCCGCGAGCTGTGTAAAGGTGTCTCCCCCATCCGATGAAATCTCGAAATTAGCCAGTTCCCCGCTGAGATTGACGGGCCCCGGCAATCGGTCGAGTTCTCCCGAGTAGAGCCGCTCCCAGTCCAGGAGGCTCAACGTGCCCGTGAGCGTAATCTTCTCGGCGTGCCCGGCTCTCAGCTGCATGAGTTGATCGCCGGCGGTGAATGCCAAGGGCTCAAAGAATTCACCAAGGGTCGCGATGTCGAGCCCGTTAATTTTGGCGGACATTTGGGCTTGTGACGATTCACCGAGCGGGCGCTGTATTTCAGCGTCCATGCCTATTTTAATTCCGGCATTGTCCAAGAGACTTCCTGTCAGCCGAATCGTTTCATCCTCGACTTTCGCGATCCCGGCCAAACGCAGACTGTCCCTACGGATTTCGAAATCTTTCCTGTTTTTGAGGGGATAGAGTCCGCGGTAGGCCGCGATCGTCCAGTCGATGGCGAGTCGTCCCGTCTTCTTGGAATTGGTCAGGTAATCGATGGCACCGGTGAGGGAGCCCTCGGGCCAGGTTGATTCGTCTCCCGTTGAGAGATAGGGGTCGAGAGTTTTGAGTTGGAATTCGCTCGCGGTAATCCGCGCGCGGTACTCGCCCGCACCATTGTTCTCGCCCAAGACCTGAACTGAATTTTCGTGCCCATCTCCATCGAGGAGGTTGCCCGAGAGTTTCAATTGCGCTTCGCCGGAGAGCCAGTGATGAATCAGGACCCCCTCGATCCCGTTCAGGCTAAGGACCACCGGTGTCTGGTCTTTCTTGTCCCGCGATCTGCTTTCGTCCCGGAAGAGAACTCGTCCTCTCCTGAGTTCGATTCGGTCCGCCGCGATGGGAGCTGCCAAAAGGGTCCGGGTGACGCTTTCGAAGCTAGAAAAAATCTCGAGGGAGGCCTCGGGATTCATGGATCGACTTTGGGATCCCATATCGGCCAGGGCTTGGACTGGGTAGGGATACCAGGTACCGCCTTCATCTCTTCGAATATCCAGGGTGGCGTCCTCAAGGATCAACCCCGAGAGGCGAAATCGTCCGGTCGCCAGGGCAAACAAGTCGATCTCAGCGGTGACCCTCTTGGCATTGAGGCGAGAGCCCCGAATAGCCGTGGAGTCGGGATAAACGGTGACGGATTCACCCTGGACGAAGAGGCCTCCTTCGATGGCGAGCCCCGCCCGGCCAATTCGAACCGGCCCGGCAAGGATCGAAGTGAGTTGCGTCTCCAATTCACGGGTCAGGAGTTCGATTCCAACCACACTGGAAATCCAGTAGCCGGCGGCGGTGGCAGCGAGAAACCCGACAAGCAGGATCCATGCACTTTGACGCCCCTGCACTTCGTCTCCTTCGGGTCATTTTCTACTCAAAGCGGTGTCTAGCCTTGAGTAGGCATGTTTCGCGCACTCACCGGTTGGTCGAGGCCCCGGACGGGACTCTCCCACTGCGTCTTGCTTGCTCGATTCGTGCTCCGCTCAGACTGTAGATCTTGAGCAGGGGATCTGTGACGCCCGGGCAGGGGAGTCCCCAAATCTTCTTTTTTACTAAAGAAATCATACCCAACCGTCCGATCCACTCTATGAGCCGTGAGATGGGCCCCGGGAATGAATCTCGGTCTGCCCGAACATCTGCACAAGGAGAAGGTTATATGTACGAATCAGGCGAGCAACAGGTAGCAGTAGAGGAAGAGTGGCCCGAGAAGAAAAATCGCGTACGTGAGATTCGTGAGCACAAGCTGATGACCCAGCAGCAGCTTGCCCGCAAGGCAAGAATAGCGCTTCGCACGATTCACAGTGTTGAGAAGGGTCTCAACTGCCGGATGGATACCAAGCGGAAGATTCTCTTGGCGCTTGGCTTGCGGTTTGAAGATAAGGATTTGGTGTTTCCCCCGCGGAAGCCGCTTGACTTTATTCTCCCCCAATAGACTCGATCCTGCTACGATGCGGTGACCTTGGGGGTGGGCCTTAGGGCCCCCCCACGGAGGCTCCCATTCCGGACCGCATCTCAATTCTTGCGGACGTCGCTGAGATCGTTTCCCGCTCCCACGATTTGCAGGAGACTCTCGCGAACGTCACGGATCTGGTCGCGAAGCGGCTCGATGCGGACGTCTGTTCGATTTATCTGATCGATACGGATCCCGAGATCCTGACCCTGATGGCCACCATAGGCCTGGACCCAGCTGCAGTGAGTCGTGTTCAGTTGCGGGTGGGGGAAGGCCTGGTGGGTCTCGTCGCCCAGCAGCGCGAACCGATCGCTTTGGTGCATGCTCGCGAACATGAGGGCTTTCGCTATTTCCCCGAAACAGGGGAGGAGCGATTCGAATCTCTGCTCGCAGCGCCCCTAGTGATGCAGAACGCGACCATCGGCGTATTGGTGATCCAGACCGTGGATCCACGGGCTTTCGAGAAGTCCGATGTGGAGTTGATGCAGACTTGCGCCCAGCTGTTGGCGCCTGTGGTGGTCAATGCTCAGCTTCTGGCCTTGATGAGCATCAGTGAAACACGGCGGGCCGAGATTACCTCGTCATTGACCAGCACAACGGGTCGGTTTCCCGATGCCAATCGGTCCCCATCCCGAACCGAGCAGAACGTCGAATTGCGCGGGATCGCCACGTCTCGCGGGGTTGCCATCGGTCCAGTCTATCGGGTCGACGACCCCGTTGATCTTGATCATGTGGAGTATCTGCCGAGGGAATCCCTTGCCGAAGAACGTGAGGATTTGCTGAAGGCTCTGGCTGAGACCCGTTCGGAAATCGAGGAAGCGCGAGAAGCCTCAGGAGTGCGATTCGGTCCGGAATTCGCCGCGGTCTTTCATACCCAGATCCAGATTCTCGAGGACAAGGGATTCGTTGACAATATCGACGAGGCGATCAACCTCAAGAAGAATGCTCTGCTCGCACTTCGATCGGTGCTGGATACTTATCGGGAGACGTTTGAGCGAATCGAGGATGAGTACTTTCGCGAGCGGGGTGCCGACATCATCGACATCGGGCACCGTATCATGGAAAATCTGCTCGGTGTCCGCTCCCCGGTAGCCCCCATGCAGCCCGGTTCAGTTGTGGTTGTCGATCAGGTTCTCGCTGGGCTCTTTGCTCGGCTCGAGATGGATCAAGTATCGGCCATCGTTGCCGAGCACGGTGGTTCCACCTCCCATGGCGCCATTTTTGCCCGGACTCTAGAGATCCCGGCGGTTACAGGCGCCAGTGGAATCATGAACGAGGCCCGGCAGGGAGAGGTTTGCATTGTCGACGGGGCAACCGGGCGGGTCTATCTCCAGCCCGACGAGACGCTGATCGACTACTACCGCGGGGCACAGCGTGAGCATGAAGTGGCTATCGCGCACCTCGATGCTCTTTGCGGTCGACCCGCGGAGACCTTGGATGGAAATTCTGTGACCCTTTCGGCCAACGTGGGGCTCCTCAACGACTTGCGTCAGGTGGATCAGCATGGGGCTGAAGGGATAGGACTCTTCCGGACCGAACTTCTGGCTCTGGCCCATCGGGGATTCCCAAGTCAGGAGGAGCAGGAGCAGCTGTATCGTCAGGTTGTGGAGCAGATGGCTCCAAGGCCCGTCACTATTCGCACCTTGGACCTGGGGGGCGATAAGGGAATCCCCAATGTGGGTATGCCGGGCGAAGAGAACCCACAACTCGGGCTTCGCTCCATACGCCTCACCCTTGAAAACAGGCGAGCATTTCGAGCCCAGCTTCGCGCGATTCTCAAAGCGAGCGCCTTCGGTCCGACGAAGTTGCTGTTTCCAATGATTTCAAATATCGAAGAATTGCGAGAGGCCAAGGCATTGCTCGAGCAGGTTCAAGCGGACTTCGAAAAGAAGGGCCTGGAATTCGATCGCGATATGCCAGTGGGCGTGATGATTGAAGTGCCGTCCACGGCGATTTCTGCAGACATATTCGCCGCGGAGTGCGATTTCTTCAGTATCGGAACCAATGACTTGACCCAATACACCCTGGCGGTCGATCGTGGCAACGAACGAGTGGCCCACCTTTATGATGGCTTGCACCCGGCGGTTCTCTCGCTCATCGACCTCAGCGTGAAGGCGGCTGCCCGGGCGGGAATTCCAATTTCGGTCTGCGGTGAAATGGCCAGCAACCCGCTGTCTGTACCTATTCTTGTGGGCCTCGGTATTGGAGAACTCTCCCTAGTCCCCGCAGCAGTGCCATTCGCCAAAGAAATCGTGCGCGCACTCGACGGGCGAGAAGTCGCCGAAGACGCACGACGCGCTCTCAAGGCATCGTCGGCTCAGGATGTCCATAAAATCGCAGCCAGTCGACTACTCGGTGCTGGATTGCTCGATCATCCCGATATCGGTGCTTGGCTCCGCAATTTCGTGGACGAGGCGTCGGGGTTCCCTTGAGCTAGGCCTGTACTCAGCTTGCCGCGGATGACCTCGGCGACCACGAGGAATGAAGCGGCCACGGCGATTACCGATGCCCAACGATATTCATCGTACTCCTGATAGAAAATCAGCCCATTGAGGTTCCACGCGGTGGCTGCGCCCAGAAGTACCAGGCCGACCGTGGGGCGACGACTGGCGAGTAGCGCAACCGCGATGAAGAAAGAGAAGTAGTAGTTGGTCGGTGCCGTGACGAGGGGAATCAGGCAGGCGCCGAGTGCGGCCGCTTCCCAATCCTCGGTCTCTCGCAGCGCGCGCCAGAAGAGAGCGAAGAAGGCGATCAGGATAGAGATGTGAATGGGTAGGGCCACCCAGGAAGCTTGGGGAGAAAGCCATTGGGCCAAAACCTGGAGGCCTATCTGGTTGGTGATCGTCATCGAAGAAAATTCCAAAATCTTGATCACGAAATCCGAATAAGCGGAAGAGGGCAGGACAATCAGGCTTGCGAGCCCGATACCGCCGAACGCAAGCACGGCTCCGCCCACGAAGCGCTTGTGGCACGCCTTCAGCTCTCGGTGAGCCAGGAGATGTTGGGCCGCTCGCAGCCCATAGCCGAGGCCCAGGGCGCCGGGAAATAAGCGAAGCAGAGTGGAGCAGGATAGTGCGGCCCCGCCGATCAAGGGCAGGCCTCTTTTTAAGGCCGCCACTCCACCGATTGCACTGATCCACCAGAGATGGCGGAGGAAAGCATCGCCCACCCAAGCGTATCGCCAAAGGCAGCCGGTTCCCCAGATCAGCACGATCAGGCAGGTGGTTTCCAGTCCAAAGATCCAAGCCACGGTGGCGAATGCTGAGATGATCAGAAGGCGATCGACCCGGGACAGCAGATATGCGGACTCCGGATTACTGACCGAGAAGATATTCGCGACCCATCCGCCGGCCAGGGTCCAAGGCGGAGAAGGGTGATAGCCGTGGTCTTGCCATGTCGCTCGCCGAAGGTGGCTCGGCCACTTCTGGACGAAGAAAGCGACGTCGTCCCCGAATGCTTGCCATCGCTGATCCCCAAACCGCTCGGGGCAGTCCTGCCCGTCTTTCTTGATGGTTTCGTAGGGCTGTAGTTCCATGGAATGCAGGTTGCGAGCGCGGTCGCGCTGCGAATTTGGCAACTGCAATCCGCGCTCGGCCAGCACTGCCAGGGAGCACCCGTAGAGATCGAAATACCCGAGCTCCTCGAAATATTTTGAACCGACGTAGTAATGAAAATTGTCCGTTGTCGCGAACCCCCGGACGTGGGAGAACTGAAAAAACTGGTAGTAGGAAGCGAATGCCCCAGCTGCAGCAACCGCCAAGAGGAAAAGTCTTGCGCGAGCGAGTTTTGATGGGCGGTGCCGGGGGAGAAAAAAACCCCATGCGAATATTGCAAAGCCGGCAACGAGGATCGCCAGGCGAACTTCGCTCATCCGGTAGTCGATGCTCTGGCTTCCGTCCTGGATGAGGATGGGTTGGCCGGATCCGAAAGCACCCGCGGCTGTCGCTGGGGAGGCAGGGGCTCCGTTCAGGGCCGAGTTCGTATCGGAGAGCGCGGTCCCCGCGATGCTTACAAAAAGGAAAAGCAGGAAGACGAGCTTGGGGGCTGTCCACTTCACTCCGCTTCTCCTGCCCGTCAGACTCATGGGGTCGTCCCTTTTGTCAGCCGGTTCACGAGGGGGCGAGTGGCTAGCCCACGATATTGACAAGCCGGCCCGGAACCACGATGACCTTCTTGGGTTTTCGGCCCGACAGGTGGCTCTGCACCCGAGGTGAAGCCAAGGCCATTGCCTCCAGGTCAGCGTCGCTCGTCTCTTTCGCTACTTCCAACTCGTCACGCTTCTTCCCATTCACCTGAATCACGATTCGAAGCATTTCCTCTTCGAGCAACTGCAGCTCGATTTCGGGCCAGGGCTCGTAGGCAAGAGTTTCTGAATGGCCGAGCCGGCTCCAGAGCTCTTCCGCAAGATGGGGAGCCAAGGGTGCCAGCATCAGAACGAGTTTTTCGGCGGCGTCCTGGGTTAGTTCGTCGCCGCCGCGGGTGACGTCACGCACAAAGACCATCAGCTTGGAAATTGCCGTGTTGAAACGCATGGCTTCAATGTCTTCGGTCACACCCGAAATGGTTCGAGCCAGGAGACGGCGCTGGTCATCGCTTCCCGGCCCCTGGGCAAGACTTCGATTGACAGATTCTTCGCCTGAATCGTCGACGACAAGACGCCAGCAGCGCTGGAGAAAACGGTAGATGCCCTGTATTCCGTCCGTGGACCACGGTGCATCTTTTTCCAGGGGGCCGATGAACATTTCGTAGAGGCGCATGGAGTCAGCGCCGAATTCATTGATGACATCGTCTGGGTTGACGACGTTGCCCCTGCTCTTGGACATCTTTTCCATGACACTTTCAAGGACAAGCTCAGGGAACCGGGCATGGCGGGCCTCTCCGGAACTTTTGTCGATGATGACATCGCTAGCAGCCGCCCAGCGGGCCTTTACGGCTCGATCATCGTCCACTGTCCGGGGGCCTTCGTTGGAGATGCGTATTTGCTGGGCCGGGTAGGGCGTCGCCTTCATCGCCGGATCGTCATCGAGGTTGTCATCGTAGTAACGGAAGCTCTCGCCAAGAATCATTCCCTGGTTGACAAGCTTTTGGAATGGTTCACGGGTATGGACAAGGCCGATGTCGAAAAAGACCTTGTGCCAAAATCGGGCATAGAGCAGGTGAAGAACGGCATGCTCGGCTCCCCCCACGTAAAGGTCCACCGGCATCCAGTATCGTTCAGCCTCTTCCGACCAGGGTGCTTCCTGGTTCTCGGGGTCAATGAACCGGAGGAAGTACCAGCAGCTCCCGGCCCATTGGGGCATGGTGTTCGGATCTCGATGGGCCGTTTTTCCCGTTTCGGGATCGGTGACTTCGATCCAATCGGTGACCCGGGCCAGAGGCGCTTCGAAATTTTCCCCGGTTGGTTTGAAGTCATCGAGTTCGGGCAGAGTGAGGGGGAGGTCCTCCTCGGGAACCAGGCTGACGCTTCCGTCCGTCCGGTGGATCACAGGGAATGGCTCTCCCCAATAACGTTGGCGGCTGAATAGCCAGTCGCGGAGTTTGTAGGTAATGGAGGCCTCGCCGAGCTTCTCCGCTTCAAGCCATTCGTTCATTTTTTTCTTGGCGGCTGCAGTCTCAAGGCCGTCCAGGAATGAGGAGTTGATGGCCTTTCCGGCTCCGGTATAGGCGGCTTCCTCGAGGTTACCCCCCTCGACGACTTCGATAATGGGCAAGTCAAAGGTCTTGGCGAAGAGGTAGTCGCGCTCATCATGGCCGGGGACGGCCATGATGGCGCCTGTCCCGTAGGCGGCGAGTACGTAGTCGGCTATCCAAATCGGAATTTCGGCATTGTTGACGGGGTTTGTCGCGAATGCACCGGTGAATGCACCGGTCTTTTCGCTGGAGTCGGCCATGCGGTCGCGTTCGCTTCGGCGCTGAGTTCGTTGGATGTACGTCTGAACGGTCTCGCGCTGGGCGGCGGTAGTGATCTCGGCGACCAAGGGATGCTCCGGGGCCAGTACCATGTATGTGGCACCGAAGAGTGTGTCCGGCCGGGTGGTAAAAACTTCAATCTGCTGCGCGTCGGCGCCTTTGCCCGCCACCGGGAAGCGGATCCGAGCCCCTTCCGAGCGCCCGATCCATTCTCGCTGCATCTTTTTGATGGGTTCTGGCCAGTCCAGATCTTCAAGGTCGTCCAGCAGACGCTCGGCGTACTGGGTGATTCGCAGCATCCACTGCTTGAGTGGAAGACGGGTGACCGGGTGTCCCCCGACTTCGCTCCGGCCGTCGATCACTTCTTCGTTTGCCAGCACGGTTCCGAGTTCGGGGCACCAGTTGACCGGGACCTCTGCCTGATAGGCGAGTCCGCGCTCGTGGAGTTTCAAGAAGATCCACTGGGTCCAGCGTGAGTAGTCGGGTGCGGTGGTGTCGATCTCCCTCGACCAGTCATAGCTGAAGCCCATGGATTGTATTTGTCGGCGGAAGTTCGCGATGTTGCGCTGGGTGGTGATGCGGGGATGGGTTCCGGTCTTGATCGCGTACTGTTCGGCGGGGAGTCCAAAAGCATCCCAGCCCATGGGATGCAGGACGTTGAATCCCCGCATGCGCTTGTATCGTGCCAGGATATCCGTCGCCGTAAAGCCTTCGGGGTGGCCCACGTGTAGCCCGTCTCCCGAGGGATAGGGGAACATGTCGAGCACGTAGTACTTGGGCTTGGTCGTGTCGAGGACAGCCCGAAAAGTTTGGTTTTCAAGCCAATAAGCTTGCCAGCGGGGCTCGATTTCATCGGGCGAATAGGTCATCAGTGGGGAAAGTGCCCGTGAGTGGCCGACTCGTCAACGGAAGAGGCCAAGTCGCCCGTAAATTTCGAACATTCGCGATTGGGCTAGAGTCGGCCAATGGCCGTGGATGAAGAGCCCTCAATGCAGGTATTCGTGGTTTCGGATGGGACGGGGGATACCGGCACCGCGACAGTTCGAGCAGCAATGCTCCAATTCCAAAGCCCCTGGCGTTTGCGGGTTTTTGGGGAGATCCGCCGGCCGCCGGAAGCAAAAAGGGTCGTCGCTCGTGCCGCCGAGGAGAACGCGCTCGTGGTTTTCAGCCTGGTCGAGCGCAACATGGTCGATGTCATGCAGCGCGAAGCCCAGCAGCAGGGCGTTGTTGCCCTGGATTTGCTCGGGCCTTTGATTGCCAGAGTTGCCCAACGACTCCATGCCGAGCCGAAGCACCAACCCGGCCTCCTTCATAGCATGTCGGAGGACTATTTCGCACGAATTGACGCGGTGGAATTCGCCGTGAACCACGACGATGGCGCGAATGTCCACACCCTATACGATGCGGATATTGTCTTGACCGGAGTTTCTCGGACTTCCAAGACACCGCTCTCCATGTACCTCGCCCAACGGGGATACAAAACCGGAAATGTTCCCCTTGTCCCTCGAGTCGATCCGCCCCGGGAGCTTCTGGAACTCGACTCACAGCGGGTGTTCGGCCTTCTGATTGATGCGGGCGAGTTGATGACGATTCGCCAGGCTCGCCTTCGAGCCATCAAGGCTTCCCCGGCTTCCGAGTACACCGACATCGCAGCGGTCACAGATGAGGTTGAGGAAGCACGACTTCTTTGCCGTCGAAATGGCTGGAGGATCGTCGACGTGACGGGCAAGGCCGTTGAAGAGAACGCGGCTCGACTGATGGAATACTACGAACTAAGACACGGCGGTTGATTGATCCCCGGCCGTGAACTTCTAGTCTTCCCGCAATCCCTTCTTGCGTTCCATTTCTTTCTGCCGGTGAATGGCATCGATCTGGTCTTCTGTAAGCAGCGCCGTTGCCACCTTGGGTCGGAACACCGAGTAGAACGCTGGCACGACTGTCAACGCACCGAACATGTTGATGACCATTAGGATGCAGAGCATCTTGGCCATGTCGGCCTGGAAGCGAAGGCTGGAAAAAGTCCACAACACAATGCCACCGACAATGGTGCTCGCAGTGAATGCAACCGCCATGCCTGTGGTTCGGATCGCACGGCGAACGGCTTCGTCAATATCGGCTGTGTCGGAGACCTCGTGGCGAATTCGGTCTACGATATAGATCGCGTAGTCGACGCCGATTCCGACGCCCACTGACTGGACAGGAAGAGTGTTGATGTTCAACCCCATGCCCGCTATCGCCATATAGGCCAGTGAAAGCATGGTGGCGGTAGCGATCTGCAGCAGGATGATGAAACCGCTGGGTACGGATTGGTAGGTGATCGAATGAAGGGTGAAGATCACCAGGAAGATCAGCACGATATTGGCCACATGGCTACGTTCGACCTCGTCATCGATCGCGGCCAGGATGCCCATCAGGCCCCCTGCCATCACGAACTGAACACCTCGAGTCCATGAGTTGGTCTGCTGGTAGGCTGGGATTCCGTCGACGGCCTTGGTGTCCTCGACGATGAGGTTGGTCGTATTGGTGGCCACCGCCCGCACGCCAAATTCTTCATCTTCCCACCAGTAGTCGATGTCTTCGAGCTGCCAGTTGGCCAGGGTTCCGGGCCACGTGAAGAATTCGCCTTCCTCCATGTCATCGAGATTATCCTCGTAGTCCTCGATGGCGCCTTCCCTGAAGGTGTGAATCCATTCCGGCAGCCCCTCCACGCTCGTGAACTCCGAGATCGACTGGCTCGAGTAGGTGCCGTCGGTGTTGCGAACCTGGACCTTCATTTCGTGATGCCGGTCCGGAAGCAGCGGCCCGAGCATGTAATACCATTTGTCGATCAATGCTTTTTGGGTAAAGAAACCGTCTTCGGGTCCGGCGCGATCCTTCTCCAGACGGACGATCACTTGGCCAATGGGGTTGCGGCGAATGAATTCCTCGGCGGCGGTCACCGCGCGCCGAATTGTCTCCCCCTTGTGGTCGCGATAGAAGAACGAAATGTTTGAATCCTTGCCCTCGGGTGTGAGGTAGGGATCCATGGCGCCAGGGGCGCCGTTGGTCCGCATTTGGAAGATCTGTTGGCGAACCACGGCTTGATCGTCGGAGACAAAACTCCACTTTGGGTCGCCATAATGGTTCATCGACCATGCGGTTCGAACAATCGGAACGATGGAGAAGGTGGCGCCGAGAGGTGTGTACATCCCCATCCAGCGCTCAAATTCCGCCATTCTCAGGATAGGTAGGGCGTCGCCGCTGGCCTTCTCTTTGTCGCCTTCCAAGAAGACGACCATGGAATCCACGCCCCCGAATCTTTCTGCAATTTCGGCGGTGGCGATGTTCCACTCGTGGTCGGGAAAGAGCAGGGGCGTCCCGGGCTTGGCCTCGCCGATCTGGGAGTAGACAAGAGTGATGTAGGTCGACACGATGAGCAGCACAACGGTGCCCACGGCAATGACGTACTTCCAGGTCGGATGGGTCGTGATGTTTCCGAGGAAATTCGTAAAGCGCACCATGAAGGCGGGCACGAAGTGTTCGTGCTCGGCGGGAGCCGGCAGGTAGCAGATCAGCACGGGATGAAGAATTTCTACGGTGATGATGATCGAGGAGACCCAGAACGCCCCGAAAATGCCGAGCTCGCGCATTTGAGGAATGGAGGTCACGAGGATGACAAGGAGGCCGGCGACGTCTGTGACGATTCCGAGAGTTCCCGGTACGATGAGTTCGCTCATCGCTACGGTGGCGGCTTCCTTCTTGGCCGCCTCGGGGTCGCCCATGGCGGGGAGTAGGATTTCGTAATCCTCGAAAAAACGCTCGGCCATTTGAACCGTATGGGATACGGCTCGGGCGGTGATAATGGTGGGGATCACGAGGATTAGCGGATCAAAGGTAATGCCCACCCAGCCGGTAAATCCGAGGCCCCAGATCGTAGTTGCCAGGGCGGCAACGGCGGGAATCAGCACGCCGTGCCATCGCCTGAAGTACGCCCAGAGCAGTACGAAAATCATCACAACGGTCAGGAAGAGGAAGAGGGTGATTTCGAAAGCGTGGAGCAGGATCCATCCCACGAGAACCGGGTAGCCGGAGATGAAAACTTGGACATTTTCGGTTTCTTCGTCGAGCTTGATCTGCTGCACATGATCGAAGACGGCGATAAAGGTTTCGCGGTTGTTCAGTCGATCGGTGATGAAGCCCGCGGTGATCAGCGCTCCCTGCTGGTCGAGGGAGACCAACCGGCCGTAGATAAAGGGAGGGTTCTGCCTGACCCTCTCTCCGATCGCGTCGGCCTCTTCCTGGGTTTCAGGCAGTTCTGACATCAAGACGGTTGTCTCGATATCCCCGGCCGCTTCTACCTGGATGACCCGTGTGTTGTTCGCCGTGACCGAGCGGATCTGATAGTGGTTGACAGGGTAGGGCGGGTAGGTGGTATCCAAAAGTTTCTGGATCTTCTGAGGGGGCGTTTCCGCCTCCTCCAATTCGTCGCGCATCTCGTCGCGCTCGTCTATATGACTATTGTAGCCCCGGCCGTCTAGCCGCTGAGTGATCCTGTTGATTCGGGCGAGATTGTCCGGGGTGAAAATCGTGCCTTCCTTTACGACCACGGCGATCGCGATGGACGAGGACCCGCCAAACTTGTTGGCAAATTTATCCTGGGCACTGATGAAGGGGTGGTCGGGCCACTGGTCTCTTGCCCGGGTGTCGACGTTGATGGCCGGGAGGTTCTTCCAGCCCATATCCATGGTCAGCAGCAAGGCATTGAGGATCGGAAAAAAGAAGAACGCCGTGGAAATGATGAGCGCGATCAGAATGGGAAACTTCCGCCGGACGACGGCCTCGGCGAAGATCAGTGTGGCGGATTTGTTTGCTCGAATTTCACTCATCAAATATTCCCGGTCGTCGTGCTTTCCGAAGGGTCTGGGGGCGTTACAAATTACCGCAAAAAGAAAGCCGAAATTTCGATTCGGCCTCCGGCTCGCCCCGGAATTTCTGGTCCCTGGGCCATCCAAGCGCACGAGATCCAAGCGGCGGACCCAACGGGCTTCTCAGCGGAGCCCGAACACTATTTGAATGGCTCCCGAGGTCAAGGCGATCCGGTAGGGATTTTGGAGTACTTTGCTCCCGGCGGGGGAGGTTTCCGAGGGTTTGGCCTTGGGTCTCGGCCAATATGAAGCCGCTGAGGACTAAATGACGAGCAACCCGCGAGTTTTTGCGAGCCATGGGATGGAGAGTCTTTCGGTTCTGGCGGGTCGAGACCTGCTGTCCCCGCTGCGGGAACGTTGGGACTGTCGTGTCTGGGAACATGCACGGCGCCCCGTTCCCGAGGAGTTCAAGGCCCTGGCGCATCCCGCTGAGGGATTGCTCTGCCTGCTCACCGATCGGGTGGATCAGGACCTGATCCAGGCTTGTCCGCGGCTTCGGGCAATTTCGAGCTTTTCGGTTGGGGTGGACCACATCGACCTAGTCGCCGCGACTGATCGGGGCATTTTGGTAGGAAATACCCCCGGAGTGCTGACCGAAACCACTGCTGACTTGGCCTTTGCTCTGCTCTTGGCCGCAGCCCGGCGCGTGGGCGAGGCGAGTGATTTTCTGCGCAGGGGCGAATGGGCGGGAGGGCACTGGGAAATCGATGCCTTTGTGGGGAAGGATCTGCACGGCGCCACCCTCGGGATTATCGGCCTGGGGCCCATCGGTCAGGCCGTGGCCCGGCGGGCCCAGGGCTTTGGCTTGCGCGTGCTGGGCTGGTCGCGCTCGGGAAGGGAGGTGCCCGGGGTTCGTGGGCTGGCTCTTCCAGAGTTGCTTGCCGAGTCTGATTTCGTGAGTGTTCACGTGGCTTTGGCCGCCGAAACCCGCGGTTTGCTGGACGCCCGGGCCCTGGCCCAGATGAAACCCGGCGCGGTGCTCGTCAATACGGCTCGGGGGGGAATCGTGGACGAGGTCGCCCTGGCCAACGCCCTCCGCTCGGGACATCTCGGGGCGGTCGGTCTCGACGTATTCGCCCAGGAACCCGCCGCCGGTGACCATCCGTTGCTCGAATTCCCAAATGCGGTGCTCACGCCCCATATCGGGAGTGCCAGCATCGGGACTCGGATCCGAATGGCCGAACTCGCGGTGGACAACCTCGTTGCGGGGCTGGACGGGCATCGGATGCCCCAGTGCGCCAACCCAGAGGTCGTAGTCAAAAGGAACTAGGGTTCTGGGGGCCCACACCGGGCGATGAAGTCCCGCGGTGCAACCACCTGGGCGCCCCCATGACGGCAGCGCCCCCCGACCTGGTGGTCCGCTGTGACCACCGCGAAGGCCTGAGGGTTCTCGGCTTTCCGTACCCGGGCGACGATCCACTGGTCTGCGGAAGGGGCGAATACGATTCGGGGGTTGCTGTCACCGGACTCGGGGCTGGGCCGTTTGCCGTCGAAGACGATCCAGACCGAGCCGGGTGTGGGCTCCGGTTCGGGCATGTCTGGGTCGAGGGCCTCGGGCGGCCCGGGCCCCCCGTCGGGTTTTGGCGCCATGCCGTCGAACTCCAGCACTCGATTGCGAAGGAGGTCACGGCCCTTTTTACTCCACCAATCGATGTTGTCCCGGGGCTGGCCGCCGAGCAAGACCGTGTGCAGAACGTTGTAGCCGTCGATGAGCCAGATCGAAGGACTCGCCGGCGCCGGATTCGCCTGGGCGGCCCCGGTCCGGGGCGACGTGCAGGCCCGGGCTTCCCCCGGGCTCTGTCTCGGCCTCTCGCTCACTTTTTGTTCACTTTGTTTAATTTTATCGTTGTATTTTATCATCGTGCTGACGTCGTCCCTGGTTTTTCCGTCTCGCCCACTGTGACCCCGCCCCATCGTTTTGACTAACGCCTAAACCAAGGTCTAAACCAAGGTCTAAACCAAGGCGCAAATCAACGCCAAAACCAACGCCAAAACCAAGGCCTAAACCAACGCCAAAACCAAGGCCACAGCCAAGCCAACTCCAATCGTCTTGGGCGTCCTGGGCGACTCGGTTTCCCTGGAAAATCGACACGGGAGGCCCCCAGCCGCCCGCCGGGAGGGGGGCGAGCCCGAAGCCTCGGGGTCCTGAACCGGCGGGCGGCTGGGGGGAACGGCGAGATTCTCGGGCCCTAAATTCTCGGGCCCTAAATTCTCGGGCCAATTAAAGCGGGGAAAATGCCGCTGAGCCCAGCCCGACCAAAAGAACGGTCAGCAGGCCGAGCAAGGTCTCAGTGGCACCCGTCGGGGGACTGCTCATCATGGGGGTACTTGAGGGGGGACTGCTCATCATGGGGGTACTTGAGAGGGGACTGCTCATCCTGGGGGTACTCGAGAGGGGACTGCTCATCATGGGGGTACTCGAGATGGCGGTATTGGAGATGGCGGTGCTTGAGGCCCGAGCACCTGATACTCGAGCACCTGAGACCCGAGCACCTGAGACCCGAGCGCTTGTGATAAGGACAGCGCTTGTGATAAGGACGGCGCTTGTGATCGGGCCAGCGCTTGTGATAAGGAGAGGCGAGTCGTAGACAGGCGAGTCGTAGAGAGGCGAGCCGTCCAGATTTTTTGAAAGGGACGGCGGCGGCGGGTTCTCCGGTTTCCAGCGCATGCATGATCCTCCGGTACTCGGTTGTTCTTGGCCTCGGGGGCGACCTTCCCAGCATGGAGTCCAGGGGTGACAGATGTGGTCACGGCGATCGGGTGTCCCTGGGAATCGGGGTGCGCCTCGGCCCGGGGTTCCCGAGGGAAGCGGCTTGCCCTTTGAGGGGCGGGTCGCCTTTCCGATCTCGTGTCGATTCGTTAAACCTACCCGGCCTGGGGGTACTTGATTTCGCCCCGACTCCGAGCCGGCGCTCGTCGGCTCGCGCGGCCTATCTTCCACTCAATTTGCTTGTTTTTTCGAGGTTTCTCGTGGTTCAGGTTTCAAGACACGACATCGTGATCGTGGGGGGGGGCGGCGCCGGGCTTCGAGCCGCCATTGCCGCCGCAGAGGCGAATCCCGATCTTTCCATCGCTCTGGTCTCCAAGGTCTACCCGATGCGGAGCCACACGGTCTCCGCCGAGGGCGGGGCGGCGGCGATCGCCCGGGACGACGACAACGAGGAGCTTCACGGTTTCGACACCGTCAAAGGCTCGGATTTCCTCGGCGATCAGGACGTGATCGAATATTTCGTCGAGAACGCGCCCAGGGAACTCGCCCTGCTGGAAAATTGGGGCTGTCCCTGGAGCCGAAACGAAGACGGCAGCGTCTCCACCCGGGCATTTGGCGGTATGTCCACCAAGCGCACGTGGTATGCCACGGACAAGGTCGGCTTCCACATGCTCCACGCGCTTTTTCAGCACTCCCTGCGTTTCGACAATATCGTGCGCTACGACGAGTTCTTCGTGACCAAGCTTCTGGTCGAAGACGGTCGCTGCCAGGGTGTCGCTGCACTCGAAATCCGAACCGGAGAGTTCCACGCGATCCTGGGCCGTTCGGTCATTCTGGCCACGGGTGGCGCCGGCAAGATCTTTCCCTTCACGACCAACGGGACGATCAAGACCGGCGACGGGATGGCCCTCGCATACCAAGCGGGCGTAGCGCTCAAGGACATGGAGTTCGTTCAGTACCATCCGACAGGTTTGCCCGGCACGGGCATCCTGATTACGGAAGCGGCCCGGGGTGAGGGCGGTTATCTGCGTAACAACAAAGACGAACGCTTCCTGGTCGACTACGACTACGGAGTGGGCGATAAAGCAGAACTCGGCCCACGGGACATGGTCTCTCGGGCGATCATTCAGGAGTTCGAAGCCGGGCGCGGTTTTGAAGGTCGTTATGGGAAATACTGTGTGGTGGATCTTCGCCACCTCGGCGAGAAGCATATCGACGCCAAGCTTCCCTTCGTCCGCGAACTTGCGAAAATTTATATCGGCGTGGATCCCGTTCACGAATACATCCCCATCCGGCCGGTGGTTCACTACATGATGGGCGGCGTAGATACCGACATCAACGCAGCCACCGAATTGCCGGGCCTCTTCGCTGCGGGGGAGGTGGCCTGCGCTTCGCTCAATGGTGCCAATCGTCTGGGGTCGAATTCCTTGACCGAGTGCCTGGTTTTCGGAGCGGTGGCGGGCCGGAATGCCATCGAGTTTGCCCAGGGCGCGGGAGAGGGCAATTCGTCGGCTCTCGTCTCCCAAGCCGAGGAAGAAGCTGCGAGGGTAGAAGCTTTGAGGGGCAACGGGCGGGGGAACGAAAAAATCGCGGGCCTGCGCCATGAGATGAATTCGACAATGGAGGCCGGGTGCGGGGTTTATCGTATGCAGGAGTCCATGCAGATCGCAGCGACCGAGACTCGGTCGATTCGTAAGCGTGCGGCGGATCTGCACCTCAAGGATTCGAGTCGAGTCTTCAATACCGAGATCGTCTCCGCCCTTGAGCTCCAGAACATGGTCGAACTCGCCGAGGTTTTGGCTGTCAGCGCGGCCCATCGAAAGGAATCGCGTGGAGCCCATACCTGCCGAGATTATCCGACGCGCGACGACCAGAGCTTCCTCTATCACACCCTGGCGCATCGGACTGACGATGGGCCTCGCCTGGGTCGGAAGGAAGTCAAGCTTGGACATTGGGAGCCCCAGGAGCGGAAGTACTGATGGCTGAATCGAAGAAAATGCTGCGGGTTGAGATTTCGCGTTTCGATCCCGATCGAGACGAGGTCCCCAAGACCCAAGAGTACGAGATCCCTGTCCAGGACGATTGGAAGGTCTTGGACGCGATCAACTACATCAAGGACGAAGTCGATCCGAGCATCTCCCACCGTTGGTCCTGCCGCATGGCGGTCTGCGGGAGCTGTGGGATGATGCTGAACGGCGAGCCCAAGCTGACCTGCAAGACGCCTTTGTCCGATTACGACGAGACCATCAAGATCGAGCCCCTGGCGAATTTTCCCATTGTGCGCGATCTGGTCGTCGACATGGATGGCTTCATGGACAAGTTCCGCAAGGTGAAGCCCTGGATTGTTCGCGCCAAGGCCCGCGCCGAGGACATGGAGGACCTTAACGAGAAGGGGACCTTCAGCCAGTCGCCGGACCAGTTGGCCACATTCAAGCAGTTCAGCATGTGCATCAACTGCCTGCTCTGTTACGCGGCTTGCCCCGTGATCGCCAATGAGCCCGAGTTCATTGGCCCGGCGGCCATCGCCTTGGGTCATCGATACAACCTCGATAGCCGGGACGAAGGCCAGGCAGAACGCAACTCGATCTTTCGTGGGGAGGGGACGGTCTTCTCCTGTTCCTTCGCAAACGAATGCAGCGAGGTCTGCCCCAAGAACGTGGACCCAGCGGCGGCGGTCAACCAGGCGAAGCTGGCGGCGGTGGTCGATTGGGCAAAGGGACTGGTTCTCCCCAGGGAGGGCGCATAGTCATGACTCGAGCCGCACATCCCGAAGCGATGGCCCCGCCCAAGAAGGGCCCGACGCGGACAGCGCCTCCTCGGATGCCGGGTTCCTGGTGGGGCGCTCCCCGGATTCGGACCTACCTGCTCTTCGGAGCCACCGGGGTCGTGTACTTCCTGGCGGGGACAGTGGTTCTGCACCTGGTCTGGGCTCTGGGCAAGGGCCCGGACGCCTGGGCGACGGTTATGGCGAGTCTCTCCCATCCGCTCTATCTCGTATTTCACGCGCTGACCCTGATCTCTGTCCTGTTTGTGGGGATCCGCGCCTTCGGGACCATGATGCCCAAGATGCAGCCCCGGGGAGGACCTCTGCCGGTTCTCGCTCCCGGGCTTGTCCGGGGTTTGATTTACTCCGCTTGGGCCGCTCTTACCCTGGTGTTCAGCTTGATTCTGGCTGGGAAGATTGGATCATGAAACACTTGTTGCTCAAGCTCGAACCGATCATCTGGCTGCTTTTCGGGGCCGGTCTGTCCGTCGGCACAATGCTTCTCACGGGCTTCGTCCTGGTGGTGGGCCTTGCGATCCCCATGGGCCTCGTCCCTTCGGACGCTCTTGATTATGAGCGGGCGCACGCGCTGGCTTCAAATGGCTTTGGTCGGCTGGTGCTCCTCGGCCTGATTGCTCTTCCGCTCTGGAAGGGGGCCCACCACGTACGCTCCCTCTCCGTGGACTTCAACGGCGGGGACCGGGATGGCGCCGTGGGCGTTCTCGTCTACACCGCTGCTGCCTTGTGCAGCCTGATCGCCATCGTCGCCGTAGTTCGCCTTTAGCGGTTTCTGGCAGCGGTTTCTGGCAGCGGTTTCTGAGACCGGTTCTCACAGCGGTTTGTAAGACAGCGGCTCTCACCGCCACGCTTTTGCGCTGGACTCGCGATTCTGGGTTCGGGGATTCGATTGCCCAGCCATTTTCTTTCGTGCGCCCGTGGATTGACGGGGTGGGTTGTGTGCTTATTCAATGGTCTCGGCAGCGAGGGCAGAAGCCTGGAACCGTCGAGCGAGAAGCAGTGCCCCGGCA
>DUCT01000160.1:86675-87212 GCA_012959665.1 Myxococcales bacterium
CCATGACTATTGGATTGCGAGTACGTCGTTACCCCGTGGGACCCCAGGCGCATTCCCAGGCGCGTCATCAGGCGCATTCCCTTGGGATTCAGAACGCCCAGCGCACACTGGCCGATTTTCGGCGACAGGCTCTTTCGGGTCTGGCCGCGATGGATGCCGGTGCGCAGCCCTTCGCGCCGACTCTGCGCGCAGTGGAAAATCAAACCGACTACGTGGTGAGTGCGGAGGTGCCCGGAGTTGCCCCGGAAGATCTTTCCGTGGTGGTGGAAGAGGGCATTCTGACCCTTCGTGGTGTTCGAAAGCCTCTCGACTGGTCGGAAGATCTCCCCGAGGACGAGAAGGAAGCGCTTCTGAGTCGTTTCGAGCGTTCCGTGCGTTTCAACGGCGAGATCGACGAGGAGCGGGTTACCGCGCGAAGCAAGAACGGTCTGTTGCAGATTGTTGTCCCCAAGCCCGAGCCCCCGGTTGCCCAGGTGACGACGATCCCCGTCCAAGCCGGCTGATTCAACCGCTCCTGAGACCGATCAGGGGGCGGTG
>DUCT01000161.1:0-2449 GCA_012959665.1 Myxococcales bacterium
AATCATCCAACCCTTCGGTCGCAGCGAGGGTTTCCCTGCGGGTTTCGGCCCAGCCGAGGGAAATCAAGTGGCGCGCTGTAATCAAGGCGGGCAGATGGGCGAGATGGGCATCGGGCATGGGCGCCACCCGGCGGTACCCCTCCAACCAACTCGCCTGCATGGCTTCCAGGCGATCCTTGGCGACGTCGTGGTTGAGCACAGTGGCCAGGTCGTACAGGCGCCAACTGAAGCCCGAATCGTCGAAGTCGATCACCATGGGCGAGCCCTCGTGGACGAGGACGTTCTGGGGCAGCAGGTCCGCGTGAATCAACCCAAAGCGGTCCTCGTTCTTGCCGAAGGCGATCAACTCGGCCCGGGCGCGGTCCCGGGCCTGGCCGAGTTGCCGGATGGCCTCGGGGGTGAGAGCCGGGAGGTTTTCGAAGCGACCCCAAATCGGCTGGGCGCCGAGAAGCCCATCCTCATCCCAGGCCTGGCGGATGAATCCCTTTGGCCGCTTCCATTGCCGGGCCTGCTCGTGAATACGGGCGTTCAACTCGCCGAGTAGCACAAGGGTTTCCATGGATTGGGTATTCAAGAGTTCGCCGGGTTCCCAGATCTGCAGGTCGCAGTGGCGAGAAATCGGTTTGCGGGGATGGCTCACGGTTTGAACTATGTGGCCATCGGTCCCCCGGACGGGGATGGGCGTACGGATGCCCGCCTCTCGGAGCGCGGTCACCCAGGCAAATTCGGATTCAATATTGGCCCGGCTCTGGTAGTGCTCCCGGTGGAGCCGAAGCGCGTAACCCGGGCCCCCTGGCTCCTCCACGCGATAGGTCAGGTTCTCGGAATGGTTGACGAGTTCAATGGGCGAGTCGCCCGGCAGACCGAATTGGGTGAGGGCCGCCCGGGCGACCTCGCCCAGATCCTCGGCCTCTCGGGCCATGAACTCGGCGGCGCTTCGCGTGGGTTCGGTGGGTTGTTTGGGGGGCATGGCGTTCAGCGTTCTCCTACCCAGGTGCTCGGGGCAGGGCGCCTAGTCGTTCGGCTGGGGAAAGCCCAGGTCCACCCCGCGTTGGGACGGGTCGGGCCAGCGGGCTGTGGTCACTTTCTGGCGGGTGTAGAAGTGAATGCCCTCTTGGCCGTAGATGCCGTGGCTCCCGAAGATGGAATCCTTCCAGCCACCGAAGGAATGAAAGGCCAGGGGCACCGGGATGGGGACGTTGATGCCCACCATGCCCACTTCGATTTCCCGTTGGAAGCGCCGGGCGGCGCCGCCATCCCGGGTAAAGATCGCCGTGCCGTTGGCGTAAGGGCTGGCGTTGACGAGTGCGATGGCTTCCTCGAAGCCAGCGCAACGCACGACGCAAAGAACCGGTCCAAAAATTTCTTCCCGATAGATCGACATGTCTGGGCTAACACGATCGAAGAGACAGGGCCCGATGAAGAAGCCGTTTTCGTGTCCTTCGATTTCGAGTCCTCGGCCATCGGTGACCAGGGTGGCGCCCTGTTCGACGCCTTCATCGACCAAGCCCCGAATTCGGTCGCGCTGGGCAAGAGTAATGACCGGCCCCATTTCGCTTTGGGGGTCGCTGGCGGGCCCGACTCGCAGCGCTTCGACGCGCTTTTGCAGCAGGGGAATCAAACGGTCGGCGCTGTCTCCCACCGCGGCGACCACGGAAATCGCCATGCAGCGTTCGCCCGCAGACCCGTAGGCCGCAGAAACCGCGCCATCCGCAGCCAGTTCGAGATCCGCGTCGGGGAGCACGACCATGTGATTCTTTGCGCCGCCCAGGGCCTGGACTCGTTTCCCGTGTTGGGTGCCCGTCTGGTAAACGTGCCGAGCGATTGGCGTCGAGCCCACGAAACTGACGGCCTTGACGTCCGGGTGTTCAAGCAGGCGCTCCACCGCCACCCGGTCGCCGTGGACAACGTTGAAAACGCCTTCGGGCAGGCCCGCTTCGCTAAAGAGTTCGGCGATGCGGTTGGCGACAGAGGGGTCGCGCTCGGACGGCTTCAAGATGAATGCGTTCCCGCATGCGATGGCGACCGGATACATCCAGAGGCCCACCATGGCCGGAAAATTGAAGGGCGTGATACCCGCGACCACGCCCAGGGGTTCCCGGACAGTGGTGAGGTCGACGCCGGTGGAGACATTGGGCGAGAGTTCCCCTTTGAGGAGTTGGGGGATTCCGCAAACGAACTCGACGACTTCAAGGCCACGCGCGATTTCTCCCCGGGCATCGTCCACCGTCTTGCCGTGCTCGCGAGAAATGAGTTGGGCGAGTTCCGTGGCGTGTTCGGCCAGAAGGCTTCGAAATTGGTAGAAGACCTGGCTGCGCCGGGTGACGGGGACTTGGGACCAAGACAGGCTGGCAATGCGCGCGGAGTCCACCGCGGCGTTGACCTGACCGGCGTCGGCAAAGGCAACCTCGGCAATTTTTTGCCCCGTTGCCGGATTGAAGATGTCGCC
>DUCT01000161.1:2555-2891 GCA_012959665.1 Myxococcales bacterium
GGGGCAGCGGTTGTCGTTTGCTCTTGGCGGCTGCTTCGGCCAAGGGGCAGAGAATCTCGTACATCAGGGTGGCACCCACAAGCGCGGAGTTTTTTGGGCTCAGCGGGACTCTGGGGGACTTAGCGGGCGGCGATCGCTTGGGCTCAGAGTCGGATGACCAATCGCCGAGTGGCCTCGACTCCCAAGGACTCGGCCACGCGAGGATCGAAAACCTCGAAGGGATCTCGCCTGGCCAGAGGCCTGTAGGGGGGCCATTTATTTTTCGGACATGTCTGCCAAGGGGAGACTTTGGATTCTTCGCCTTCCCATTCTGGACGCGTGCTCGGACCCAAGTCC
>DUCT01000162.1:0-5440 GCA_012959665.1 Myxococcales bacterium
TGCTGACGACCGTTGCCGAAACCCTGGGGATGGACTGGCCCGTCGCACCCTGTGATGTGGCCGAGCCCTTGGGCGAATTCCTTTCGTCCGACCTTCGCAATCACTCTTTGGATGGGGTGCCAGAGCCGGATTGGGGGCGCTTTGCGCCCTGGATGTCCTCCTTTTTCGAGAAGTTGGGTTCTGTTCGGGGGGAGGACTCTTTGGCGCTGCAGGCCGGGTCCGATGAGATTCGGCGGAAACTGATCGCCGGGCGCAATTCCTTGGAATTGCTGCCCCTAGAGCACGCCGGGCAGTTGGCCGCAGCCTTGCGAATTGAGATTCGCCACCTGAGGGAGAGTTTGGGGCGATTGGCCGAGGACTCCGAACGCCGTTTTTCCAGTGAGATGTCCAAGCAGCGCAAAGCAATAGCCGGCCAGGAAGATCAGTTGGAGGATCGTGCCCGTTGGTTGCAGGTCCAGGGGGATCAAATTGAGGCACTGGCCGAGGCGCTGACCAGCGTACAAGCGCAACTGGATGAGCGGACCCAGTGGCTTCAGATCCAGAGCGAGAGCATCGATATGCTCCACAAGGAACTCGAGACGATCAAGGAGCCGAGTCCAAACCCGGTCAAAACTACGAAGGATTGAGTCCAAGAGGGCTGGCCCGCAGCCAATTCTTCTGGGTCCAACCCGGCGAGTCCGAGCTATTCTGACCCCTTGGAACCCCCAGAAACATTTGACCCCCCGGACCTGGATCTCGACCGTCCCTTGCTGGAAAGGTATTTCGCGAGTTTGGCCGGCCGCACGCCCGCTGAGATTGGCAACTACCACCAAGAAACACCGGCGGACGAGAGCATCCGCGCCCGAGCGATCCCCGCATCGGTCCTGATCCCCCTCGTGGAACACACCGACGGGTTGTCCGTTCTCCTGACCCGGCGAAGCGTGGACATCTCGTACCCCGGACAGGTTTGCTTTCCGGGCGGCCGTGCAGATCCCGAGGACGCCAGCCCCGAAGCGACCGCCTTGCGGGAGGCGCACGAGGAAATTGGCCTCGATCCCGAAAGTGTTCGCATCCTCGGCCGGCTGGGTGACTACTACACGCAGTCGGCTTTTCGGATCACGCCTGTGGTGGGCTTGGTTCGCCCGCCCCTTGAACTCACGCCGAGCCCCCGGGAAGTGACCGAGATCCTAGAGGTGCCGCTCCAGGTTCTGACCCGGGCGAAGTCCTATCGGATCTGGCGCACGGTTCCCGAGCGTGAGCAGGCCTTCTATGCCCTAGAGCACGGGAAGGTTCGCGTGACTGGCCCTACGGTGTGCGTCGCCATGGGGTTCTACGAGGCATTGGCTCTTTGGGTCTCTTCGGCCCCTTGTGATATACCATAGGGGGGTATAGTATATGACCGAATCCCGGTGCTCCTATCGCCTAAATGTGGCCCGGGCTTTTCTGCTTTAGCAGGAATGGAGGTTGCCCCGTGAAGCATTTCAAGGATCCCGCGACTCAGAAGAAGCTTCTCGCCCGACTCCGCCGTATCGAGGGGCAAGCCAGCGCGGTTCGCCGCATGGTTGAGGAAGAAAAATACTGCGTGGATATCCTGTTGCAGATCTCCGCGGTCCAAGGTGCGCTGGGAAAAGCCGGCCAGATGCTACTGGGAACCCATGTCGAAACCTGCGTGGCGAGTGCTTTTGAAAGTGGCTCACAGAAAGAGCGTAAGGAATCCGTCGATGAGTTGATGGAAGTATTCTCGCGCTACGGCGGGCTCGGGGGGGGGCGCTAGGTCATGATCCAGTCCTTGATCGATACGATGCTGGAGCTTTCCCCGTGGTTTCTGCTGGGAATGGCTGTCGCCGGACTCCTCCACGGACTCCTCCCGCGAAATTTTGTCAAGCGGCAGCTCCGTGGCCGATTCGCCGTGGTCAAGGCGGTTGCCTTGGGTGTTCCGCTTCCGCTCTGCTCGTGCGGAGTTATTCCGGCGGGTCTTGGGCTGAAGCGCGATGGGGCTAGCAACGGGGCCTCCATGGGCTTCCTGATCAGTACACCCCAGACCGGGATCGACTCAATTCTTGTGAGCGCTTCATTTCTAGGCTGGCCCTTTGCCTTGTTCAAGGTGGTGGCTGCTGGCTTGACCGGGCTATTGGGTGGTTTGCTCGCTGATCGTTTGGCCGAGGAGCCGTCCGCCGGTGGTGATTTGGGGGCTCCCGACGAAGGCGGCGAATCGCCCGTGCGGGGTCTGGGGGCCATGGTCGCCCACGCCCACGATTTGCTGGCCAGCATTTGGCGTTGGCTGGTCTTCGGGGTGGTGGTGAGTGCGGCCATCAACACCTTCCTGCCCATGGGCACCCTCGGCATATTCGCCGAGGCCGGGCCCCTGTGGGCGGGCGTCCTGGTATTGCTGATTTCCCTTCCCCTCTACGTCTGCGCCACTGCCTCGGTCCCGATCGCCGCCGCTCTGGTCGCGAACGGTCTCCCTGTGGGCGCCGCGTTGGTGTTCCTGATGGCTGGACCGGCCACGAATGTTGCCACGATTGGAGCAATTTACCGGGGCTTCGGCGGACGTCAGTTATTGCTCTATTTGGGAGTCTTGATCGTCGGCAGTCTGGGTTTTGGTTTGCTCTTCGATCTGGGGATCAATCCCCTGTCGGTTCACGAGCATGCCCAGGGCCTCGCCCATCGAACTTGGTGGGCGGCGGCGAGCGCCTTGTTTTTGAGCGCATTGATCCTGCGTCTCGCGACGTTGGAACTTCTGGGGGTCCTACGCGCCCGGTACGCTCGGGGGAAGATCGAGGGATCCATAGAGGTGGGCGTTGAGGGCTTGTCCTGCGGCGCCTGCGAACGAAAAGTCGAAAAGGCATTGCTGGCTTTGGACGGTGTGGCGTCGGTGAGGGTCACGCGAAATCCCGACCGAGCGGTAGTTGTCGGGACCGCCGAGCGTGACCGGGTCCTCGAGGCGATCGGAACGGCGGGCTATCGAGCGCTCCCCCTGTAGCCGGCTCGCGTGATCGGCTTTTCTTTTCTGTCCCCTCTTCCCGAAAACATGCAGGGCCTCCACAGGCCGACCCGTGGATGCCGATACCGTGCGGATCAGCCGATGGTCCCGCGCCTGGGCCAAGGAGCGGTGGCGAGAAGGGTCGATGGGTTGGGAGACCCTCCCCCGGCTCTTTGAGTGGGTTCAACGCCCGCAACGCGCCCTGAGGGCACCTTGCGCGGGCTTTGCCGACTGACCGGGGGGCTACACTAATTTGCCCCAAAGGAGCAGTTTTCTGTCATGATTACCGTCACCCATTGAGACCCTAAGCAGTTCAGCCTGTACCTGGCCTGGGCGACGGCGAGATAGAAAGCAAGCCCATGGGGAGCCCACGCCTTCAGCGGCATAGGCTGACGCTTCTGATCCTCGTGGCCATGGGCTGCGGTGTGCCCTGGGGCGGGGCCTGGGCGCAAAACTTGCTCTCCATCGGGCCCCCGACCTCCTCGTTCACGGTTGGCGAATCCTTCCAGCTTAGTTTGGAAATGAATTTTGTGGATTCTTCGTCCGGGGGCGGGGTCACGGTGGTCTACGACCCGGCCGTGGTGTCCTTGGACTCGATTGCAGTACTGGCGGGTGATGTCGACTTTCGGTGTCCGGGTTCGACCGTCGTAGCCTGCCCCGGCGACCCCGCTTTTATTTCCTTCGGAGACGTGGCGGGACTGGTGGGCGGGACCGCGGTCGCGACTCTTGGGTGGACGGCCATCGGGTCGGGGTCATCGACGATTGCTCTGGCTCCGGCTTCCCCCTTCGGGGAGGTGGGTGGCGGGGAGTTGGCTGTGGTCATGACCGGCGCCGGAGTCGAGATCGGCGCGCCCGGCGTGCCCGCGCTCTCAACTGGGGGCTTCCTCCTGCTCGTCGTTGCGCTGATCGTCTCGGTGTTCATCAGGCGTCGGTGGGGCCGAGGCCGGCTGCCGGTCACGTTGCCCCTTGCTTTTCTGCTGTTCGCTTTGTGTGCGCCGCCATCGTCCGCCCAGGGGGCCGCAGACACGGATCTCGATGGCATCGGCGATGACGTGGATAATTGCACCGAAGTACCGAACGCCAACCAACGCGACACCAACGCGGACGGGTACGGAAACCTCTGCGATTCCGATCTGGACAACGACCATGACGTAGACGCTGCCGATCTAGCCCTGATGAAGTCCGCATTCTTCACGAGCGATCCCGATGCCGACCTGGACGGTGACGGCACTGTGAATTTTCTTGACCTGGGCCGGATGGGGGGCGCGTTTGGTGCGCTTCCCGGCCCGACGTGCTCAGGGTGTCTTCCCACTCCGCCTTCGGGAAGTTTCTGCGGCTCGGTGGTGGGCTCGGGAATCCCAATCCCCGACGACGATCTCGTGGGCGCGACGGATTCTGTTGTGATCTCCGAGAACATCACAATCGCCGATCTGGATGTCTCGGTTCGCATAAGCCACGGCTGGGTGGGGGATTTGAGCGTTTCCCTCGTCCACGGCGGAACCGGTACCGCCATTGACCTACTCGACCAAGCGGGAGTTCCCGCGTCGGGATTCGGCTGTTCCGGGGACGATATCGATGCCACCCTCGACGACGAGGCCACGCTGCCCGCCGAGCATGAATGCGCCCCAGGGACGCCCGCCGTAGGGGGCTCCTTGCTGCCGAACGGTGCCTTGGCAGCATTTGACGGTGAAAATATCGGGGGGACGTGGACCCTGACCGTGAAGGATTTGAGCGCCGGCGTGAGCGGCACCCTGGATGCGTGGTGCCTGCTGCTGAATGAGCCGGCCCCTCCGGTCTCCCCTCCGGTGGTGGGTCTGACCGCATACCGACCGCAGTCCGAGGCCTACGGGGCGCCGCTCCAGCGCCGGGTCGTTTTGGAGGCGGACGAGGAAATTCCTGGAGCGGGGATTCGTATCAATGGCGACGATGACAATGGCGACCTGATCCCGGATCGGGACAACGCATCGGTCACGGGAGAGAACGATCTGATCGAAGTGGCACTGTCCGCGAGTTCCGACCCCGCCCCAGCCGGGTACGAGTACGTGCTCCGGCGAAGCAACAGCAGCATCAAGGTTTGGACCAGCGCAACCAAGGGAACGGCGATTCTCGATGCCAATGACGAGAGCATTCTGGATCCGGCAATGGCCCTCGGGTCTCTCTGGGTCGAGAACCCTGTAGGCGGTTCGGCGCTCCTGACCTTCGAAGCCCGTGAGATTTCAGGAGGCGCGGTAATTTCCTCGGATGCCATCCAGTTCTTCGCTTTTACGAGCCTTGTAGTCGGACTGCACGGCGAATTCCAGTTCCCCACCGATCCGGTTTTTGGTCCCAACGAAGGCGTATCGATCTTGGCGGTCAGGCTTCACGAGCAGGGCTATGACTCGCACATGTATGTGGAAAACAAGGTGGAAGCCGATGGGTCGGGTGATGTCTACGACGAGATCGTCAGCGCAGTTCAGAACCGGGGGGTCACATCAATTG
>DUCT01000162.1:5462-17398 GCA_012959665.1 Myxococcales bacterium
AGCCATGGAGGCGGCTCGATCTTCGACCTGTCTGAGAGACTGGATGCCAACAAGGCGAGCATTGGCGCATTTGACATTGCTTTCACCGGCTATATCGATGGTATCGAGAACGATACGGACCTGGACCTGAACCCTGAGGTGCGGCTCCCTATAGGCTCGGGGTATCACGTCAATTACTACCAGTCCTTTGGAATTATTCCTCCCTGGGGAAGCACGGTTCCCGGCGCCGATGTGAACGTGAATGTCTCGGCGACATTCTGGGGCTTTCTATTGGTCCATATCTCGATCACTACTTCGGGCATGGTTCAGGACGGGATCTACGATCCCCTTGTGCTGTTGGTGCCCCGCTGATTCCAATCCGGAGTGAAATCGCCGGCGTCGAGAACTCGGCGGGGGCGTCCTTGACGTCGGTGGCCCTTGCCCGACTCCACGGCCGAGCCTCGGCCCAAGAGCCCGGCCGACTCTCCGGCCGACTCTCCCGCAATGTCATCCCCGAACCCAGGGTGCGAATTGGATCCGATTTGAGCGATTCCCTCGAACTCGAGTCCAGGGGCCGGCCCGGTCAGGGCTTCGATCAAATCAGCCCGTCGCAGGGTTCGGGCTTGATCTGATCCGGATCCTGTTGGCCGAGATAGATCCCCAATATCTCTACGGCTTCGTCGCCCACCCCATAGCCCACATGGCACCATTCGATGGCCTCGACGTAGGATTGACCGGCGGAGAATGTCCGTTTCCCCCGGCTTCCGTAGTCAACTCCCAACTCTCCGGAGAGCACGTAGGCCAGGAGGGGAATCGCGTGTTGGTGCGGAGCGGTTTTCATGCCCGGCGCGATGGTGATCCGAAACACCTTGATGAGGGGGGTGCCAGAGGGAAAGGTGTAGGCTTGCCCGAGCACCGTCTTTGATGGCTGCTCCATGGGAATGGGCAGAGCGTGAATGTCTTGATAGGGATTCGGACCGGGTTGGTGATCGATCGCTTCCGCCACACTTGCGCCGAGACATGAGACAGTCAGCGCTGCCAAAAGCCCGACAATACTGAGTTCATTTCGCATCTTGTTCTGTACTCCTGTTCGCCGTGCGGGTGATATTGGTGCTGCCCGTGTCGCTCGTTGACCGGACCAAATGATTGGGAAGCACAACGGCGAGTGTCCCTGCACAGGGCAGAACCGCCTCCGTCTTCAGGTTGCGAGATAGCCGCCGTCCACAGCCAGGGCTGCACCGGTGATATAGCCCGCATCGTCTGAGAGCAGGAAGGCAATGGTCGCCCCGTACTCGTCCTTGATCTTGCCCGCCCGGCGGATAGGGAGCCAACTCTTGGGCCGAGGCAACTGGGCCGGGGGGGTCTGGGCACTCCGTCGATCTTCGGCGGCGTGTTTACCCAGATTGGTTTCGTCGACCGCCGCGGGCTGAATCGCATTGGCGCGAATGCCCTGGGAGCCGTAGTCGACAGCAATCTGCTTGGCGAGGCCGATCACTCCGTGCTTGGAGACCGCGTAGGATGCCGCGGCGCCCCCAGCTCCGATCACCGATCCCGCGATGGACGAGGTGATCACGATGGAACCGCCACCGGCTTCGAGCATGGGCGGCAGGCTGTGTTTGGCGCAGAGAAATGGACCCGTGAGATTGACACCGAGCACGAATTGCCAATCGGCCAGGGTCGTCTCGTGGATCCAGCCGCTGCCCGCCGTGCCCGCGTTGGCCACCAGGCCATGGAGGCTCCCGAAGCGAGAGAGTGTGTCGGCGACCATTTTTTCGACCTGGTCTTCCCGGCTGACATCGCAGGTCAGCGCCACGGCGCGCCCGCCGGCGCTCGTGACCTCGGCGGCGACGGCGACAGCCAAGGAGCCCCGAATGTCGGCCACCCCGACCAGGCCCCCTTCTTCGGCGATGCGTAAGCACGCGCCCCGGCCGATCCCGCTGCCTCCCCCTGTCACGATAATGGCCTTACCCTCGAGCCTTCTCATTCCTGTCCTCCTGTGATGGCCAGAGTATGTCGAAGACGCGCCCCGGCCACGAGGGTTGAGGGTTCTGGGGCGAGATTGCCGTCGCGGGGCTCGCCATTTGGTTGGTCGTCCGTCACACTCATCGAATCTGGAAAGTGCCGGCTGGGATCGCGGTGCACGGGGGGGGAGCATGTCTCAGGGGGAAACTGGATCGGAGGGCCTGCCGGCCGGTGCCGAAGAGGAGTCGGCGCCCGGCCTGCACACCGCCATCGAGATCTCTGTTCGCCTAGGCGCCATTGTTCTCCTGGTGGTCGCGTGCTTGATGATCGTCGCTCCCTTTATGGGCATCATCATGTGGGCGGTGGTGATCGCCATCGCGGCCGACGGGCCCCACAAGGCCCTCGTTAGGTGGCTCGGCGGGCGAAGGGGATGGGCGGCTGCCCTTCTCGTGGTCCTGGCGTTACTGGTTTTCATTGTCCCAGCGACTCAACTCTCCCAAACGCTGATCTCAGGTGCCCAGGGATTCTCTGCCGAGTTGAGCGATGGCAATCTGCAGCTGCCGCCCCCCGATCCCCGTGTCGAGGATTGGCCGCTGATTGGGCCGAGGGTATTTGCTGAGTGGAAGGCGGCGTCCGATAACATCGGCGAGGCACTGGGTCAATTCCGACCCCAACTCCAAACCTTTTCGGGTTGGCTGCTCCGGGCGGGAGGCAGCGCCGGGGCTGGAATTCTGCAACTGGCGGCCTCGCTCCTGATCGCGGGGGTGATGCTCGCGCGTGGGGCGGAGCGTCAGGAAGCGATCGAGCGATTCGCGATTCGGATGGCGGGCCCAAGACGGGGCCGGGGGCTGGCGGAGTTGGCGGAGGCGACGATTCGAAGTGTCGTGCAGGGAATCCTCGGCGTGGCGTTTCTTCAGGCGATCCTCGCGGGACTCGGACTCAGCATCATGGGGATTCCAGCGGCAGGGCTCTGGGCGCTTCTCGTGCTGGTTGCAGCGGTGGTTCAAGTGCCCGTCGCCCTCGTGCTGATCCTTCCTGTCATCTATGGATTTTCCTTGGTGGGTGGTCTCTCGTCGATTCTGTTTGCGGTCTGGTGTGGTGGAGTGGCTGTGCTGGACAATGTCTTGAAGCCGATTCTCTTCGGGCGCGGTGTGGAGGTGCCGACTCTGGTGATCTTCATGGGCGCCATCGGCGGCATGCTAACCCTGGGCATCATCGGTCTCTTCCTGGGGTCGGTGGTTCTTGCTCTGGGCTTTGCGCTCTTCAAGGCGTGGTTGTCCGGGGATGAACCCGATGCCGTGCAGCCAAGCGCATGAGTGATCGGCTCTGGGCGAGGTCTTCGTGCTTGGCTGAGGGCGTTGGTTTGCCTGGGTTTGTTCTGCTTGGTTGATGTCGCGCCAGTTCAATCTATCCTGATTGCCTGTCTCCACTGGCATCCGAATCGTGCGTCGAGGTAACCATGCCCATCCCATCTCCCGAAGACTTGTGCTTTCCCGAAACCGACTTCGCGGTCCTTCCGGGGCAGGGGAGCAGCCTGCCGGACTTCCACGGCATGCTCGCCAAATTGCGCACTCAACGGCCTGTAGCCCCAATCCTCTTTCATGGCCAGCCGGCGTGGCTCCTGACCCGGCATGCGGATGTCGCCGCAGCTTTTAGAGACGATGAGCTGTTTTCTGCCAGGGCAATCCAGGCCGTCAATACGGTTCCCGTGATGGGCCGCACGGTGATGGGAATGGAGGGTGAGGAGCATCGCGTCAACCGCGCCCTAGTCTCTCCTCACTTCAAACTCCGGCTGATGCCCGACGCGGTGGACGAGTGGCTGCGGCCCTTGTGCCACGCTCTGGTGGATGGCTTTGCGGGCAAGGGCAAGGTGGACCTAGTGCCGGAGTTCAACAAGCAGCTCCCCCTGGTCGCGATTTGCCGAATTCTCGGAATTCCCCCAGAGGACGACGCCCGGCTGAGTCGGTGGGCCGTGGCCTTGATCAGCTATCCCTGGGATCCCCAGAGTGCCCTTGCGGCGTCGAAACAGTTCACCCAGTACCTCGGTGGCCTTGTCGAGATCCGGCGGGCTGCGCCCGAGGATGACCTGCTCTCTGCGCTGTGCACCCAGGAGGCCGAGGGACGAAAACTGAGCGATGAGGAGATCTTCTCCTTTGTCCGCATCCTTTTTCCCGCTGGGGCCGACACTACTTTTCTGGCCCTCGGCTCGTTGGTTGTCGGCTTGCTGGAAGAACCCGGAAGATGGACGTCGCTTCGGGGCAATCCAGACGCACAGGCGGCCGCGGTGGAGGAGGCGCTGCGTTGGGAACCTCCCACCGCACTCCTGCCTCGCATGACGGTCCAAGGCGGGGAATTCCGAGGTGAAGTCCTCGGGCCGGACACCGTCGTCTTGTTAGGGATCGCCGGGGCCAATCGTGACCCTACAATTTTCCCCGATCCGGATCGCTTCGATATGACCCGGAAAACCTCGGGCCATTTAAGCTTTGGTCTGGGCAATCATTTCTGTTTGGGGTCGCATCTGGCCCGGGCCGAAATGCGAGTGGCTCTTGGAGTGCTTGTCGAGCGCCTAGACGAAGTTGTCCTGGCTGAGCCCGCTGTCATGCAGGGGGCCGTGATGCGCGGGCCCGACCAGCTCCGAATTCGTTTCTCCCTCGTCTGAGACCGACCAACGGGTTCTCGGCAGCGGATCGAGAAAGAAAACAAAGGACACGCTATGGAAATCGGTCTGTTTCTCGCCACCATCAACCCGATTGCCACCCCGGAATACATCGCGGCCTTCGCGCGCGGCGCCGAAGAGCGAGGTTTCGATTCGTTGTGGGTGGGGGAACACGTGCTTCTCTTCGACGACTACAACTCGGCGTACCCGTACTCTACGGATGGAAAACTTGTGGGGCTAACCGGCGAAAGCGGCATGCTGGACCCCTTTCTTGCATTGGGCTGGGCCGCGGCCGCGACGAATGAAATCAAGCTAGCTACGGGGATCTGCATCCTGCCCCAGCGCAACCCGGTTTATACCGCCAAGGAGGTGGCCACTCTGGACTGGCTTTCGGGTGGACGCACAATCCTCGGGCTGGGGGTTGGTTGGCTGGAGGAAGAGTTTCGCAATTTGGGTGTTCCCTTTGAGGCGCGAGGGCGTCGCTGCGCAGAATACGTCGAAGTCCTCAAGCGTCTGTGGTGCGATCCGGTCTCGAACCATGAGGGCGAGTTTCACCGTTTGGAAAGGGCTCGCTTCTACCCGAAACCTATTCAGGCTCCGCATCCGCCCATTGTTTTCGGGGGGGAGTCCGATTCCGCGCTCCGTCGGGTAGCGGGGCTGGGAGATGGCTGGTTCGGGTTCAATCACACGCCCGAAAGCGCGGCCCAATGCCTGACTCGCCTGGAAGCGCTGGTGAATGCCGAAGAACGAAAAATGAGCGACCTGGACATTTCGCTCTCCCCCTATCTTCAGCCCAGCACCGGCGCCGATCTTCCCCTCTACGCGGAACTCGGTGTGGACCGGGTTGTACTTCTCGCCATGGCACCCTCGGTGGAGGAGATTCCCGGGGTGCTGGACGGCGTGGCGAGGGAGTACGGGCTGCTCAGCTGAGAGGCGTCTTGCGGACCGCAGGATGTTTATTTTGGCAGGACTACTGCCAAGAGTGTAGGATGCCGGGTCCGCAGTATTTTATGTCTCGTTTAATTCGCGTGGAGCCTCGCTCCACGTCCAGATCAGGAGCAAATTTTAATGCGCGAAGCTGTCATCGTATCCACCGCTCGAACCGGACTGGCTAAGTCCCATCGGGGCGGGTTCAACAACACCGGCGGTGCCGCTATGGCGGGGCATGCCATCAAGCACTCCATTGAACGTGCGGGCATCGAACCCGGTGAGGTCTCCGAAGTGGTGCTGGGCTGCGGTACGCCCCAGGGCACGACGGGCAATAATATTGGCCGTGTCGCGGCCCTGAAGGCTGGCTGCCCCATCACGACCACCGGGGTAACCGTGAGTCGCCACTGCTCCTCGGGTCTGAACGCCATCGCGACCGCGGCTGGTCGGATTATCGTCGACGGTGAGGACGTGGTTGTGGGCGCCGGAGTGGAGTCCATCAGCTTGAGCATGGGCGGCGGAAACTTCTCCCATCAGGTCGACAAGGAACTCGTGGAACAGTACCCGGGCCTTTGGATGCCCATGATCGAGACGGCGGATATTGTGGCCGACCGCTACAAGGTCAGCCGGGAATACCAGGACGAGTACTCTCTCGAGAGTCAGATGCGCACCGCTGCGGCCCAGAAAGCAGGGCTCTTCGACGACGAAATCGTGCCCATGAACACGAGAATGATCGTCAAGGACAAGGCCACGGGCGAAACCTCGGAAGTGGACTACACGGTCACCGAGGACGAGTGCAATCGACCGAGCACGACCCTGGAAGGCCTTCAGAAACTCGCGCCGATCCGGGGCGAGGACCACTACATCACCGCGGGCAACGCGTCCCAGCTCTCCGACGGCGCGGCATCGGTGGTGATGATGGAAGCCGCAGAAGCGAAGCGCCGGGGCGTCAGTCCCCTGGGCGCGTTTCGCGGATTCACGGCGGGGGGTTGCAAGCCCGACGAGATGGGCATCGGCCCGGTGGTCGCGGTTCCGCGACTCCTCGAGCGAGCGGGACTCACCGTCGACGATATCGACCTCTGGGAACTCAACGAAGCGTTCGCAAGCCAGTGCCTGTACTGCCGAGATACTTTGGGCATCGACCCCGCGAAGTACAACGTCAATGGCGGCTCGATCTCCATCGGTCACCCCTTCGGGATGACGGGTGCGCGCTGCGTGGGTCATCTGCTGCGCGAGGGACAACGCCGCAAGGCGAAGTGGGGCGTGGTCACCATGTGCATCGGCGGCGGACAGGGTGCGGCGGGCCTTTTCGAGATCTTCTAGCCCCCATCGCTTGTCCGATAGGGCAGACTGTTTCCAGCCCACCCGCCCCGGTGCTTCGGAGCGGGTGGATTGGGGACTGGGCGTTGCCCCGTGCTGGATGATTGGGGCGCGCTTCGCCCACGGGAAGGGAGCGGGATGAACCGGAGATTGAACTCCCGTCGGCTCGAGGGCCGCGTGTTGCTTTGGCTCCTTGGCGGCTTGGCGTTCGCCGTAGTCGCGGCGGCCTTGACCCTAGCGACCAGCGAGGAGGCCCGGAAGGTTGCCACCACTGGGCTCGTAGACAGCATGGCGGATGCCGCCGAAGGCTTCATGACCCAGGCCACGCCCGTGGACGCCCATGCCCTCGCGCCGAATATCTACCAGGCCCGGGGCGTCTCAAATACCCACTTGATCGACACCGGGGATTCGGTGGTGATTTTTGATACCGGACTCTCCATCCAGGCCACGCGGCAAAAGCGGGCACTGGAAGAACTCGTGGGAGAGAAGCCTGTCAGCCATGTGATTCTTTCCCATTCCCATCAGGATCACGTGGGGGGGACGCAGTTCTGGGCCGAAGCCGAGACGCGAATCATCGCCCACCGCGAATTTACCGAGGAGCAGCGCTATCTCAAAGACCTCGAGCCCTATCTTTACCAGCGAAATCGGCGACTCTTTCCGTGGATGCCCGAGGAACCGATCACCCGGGGGCCCCTGAGCTTCGGGCACGTCGTGCCGACCCAGACGATTCGTAACGGAGAGCCCTATAAATTCTCCCAAGGCGGCTTTCGTTTCGAGGTTCTTCCCACGCCGGGTGCCGAGGGACTCGACAATCTCTCGCTCTGGTTGCCCGACCAGAGGATTCTTTTCGTGGGCGATACCCTGGGTCCGATCTTCCCCCAGTTCCCGAATATCTTCACCATGCGCGGTGAAAAAATGCGCAAGCCCATGGAGTACATCGAGAGCCTCAACCGGCTGATCGATTTGAATGCCGAAATGTTGGTGCCTGGCCATCTGGCCCCCACTCGGGGCGCCCAAGAGATTCGCGAGGGCCTGACTCGGATTCGTGATGCGGTTCAATATGTTCACGATGAGACCGTCAAGGGAATGAATGCGGGGAAGACAGTTTGGCAACTGATGGAGGAAATCCAGCTGCCCCCGGAACTGGCGCTCTCCCAGGTGCACGGGCGAGTTTCCTGGGGCGTCCGAAGTCTCTGGGAGTATTACGCCACTTGGTTCCACTACGACTCGACGACAGAGCTCTATCCGGTCCCCGTCCGGGCGGTGTATGCCGAACTCGGCGAGTTGGCCGGAGTAGAGGCCCTGTCCCGCCAGGCCCGAGCCGCATTGGCTGCCGGGGAGCCCGTCAAAGCGCTTCACTTCTGTGAGATAGCCCTGGCGACCGATCCCGGGGCAAGCGCCGCCTTGGAGGCCCAGCGCGATGCCTTGCAAGTTCTGTTGAATCGGGCTCGAATGGGATTCGAGACTAGCTACGAAATCATCTGGCTCGAGGGCGAACTCGAAATGACCGAAGCCGCGCTCACTGGTCCCTCTCCGGCTTCGGGGTGACCCAGAGTGTCTGAGTGGGAAGCCGGTTGCCCGCGTATTCTCTCCATCGACCGCGTGGACAGAGAACCCGTGGGCGGAAAGGCTGCCGGCCTTGGGCAGTTGACCCGAATCGGACTTCCGGTTCCGGCCGCTTTCGTGATTATCGACGCACAGGTGGATGTTTTTCCCGATGATCTGATGGCCCACTACCAGGCTGTGGGCGGAGGCCGAGTTGCGGTTCGGTCGTCGGCCCTGGGGGAAGACGGCGAGGAAAGCTCCTTTGCCGGTCAATTCGAGTCCATTCTCAACGTGCAGGGAGAGACCGATCTGCGCCAGGCGATCGCGGGTTGCGTGGCCTCTCTCTCGGGCAAGGCTGCCCAGGCGTATCAAAACGATCAAGGCGGAGACAGGCAGAAGACCATGTGCGTCGTGGTGCAGGCCATGGTGGACCCTCGAGCAGCGGGTGTCCTCTTCAGCGCCGATCCTGTCTCGGGCAGGCATGATCGCCTGGTGATCGATGCGGTGAGTGGCCTTGGGGAATCCCTGGTCAGCGGTGCGGCAACCCCCGACCACTATGTTCTCAATCTCGAGAATGAGGTGTTGAACCGAGAACTCGTGGGCGAAACCGCGATCCTGAGCGACGAACAAATCGAGGCCCTCGCTCGTGGCGCCCGACGCGCCGTGGCCCAGCTTGGAAATCCCCTGGATATGGAGTGGGCAATCGATGAAGAGGGCGCACTCCAATGGCTTCAAGCTAGACCGATTACCACCCTGGGCAACGACTTGAATGCGGGGGCGACCGCGATTGCTTCGAGCGACGTGATTACACGCTGCAACGTGGGTGAAATGATGCCCGGGCCGGTTTGTCCTCTAACATTTTCCACCCAGGGCCGGGCCATCGAACACGGAATGCAGCACATGCATGTTTGTTACGGCGGGCGCCCATCGATCACCGATGACTGGACCCAGATCAATCTTTTCTTTGGGCATATGTTCATCAACCTGACCGGTGGCCTCGAGGCCGCGCGATACGTCTCAATCACGAACGCGGAGAGCGTGGGGCAGTCGCTTTGCGGGCGGGTGATCCCCGAGCTTCAGGACCCGGAAAACAAGAAGAGCCTCCTGCGCCGGATCTGGGGCTCGTTTCAGTTCGTCCGCTACTGCCTCAAGGCGACCCAGGTGATCGCCGAGTTCGAATCAAGGTTTCGACATTTCCACATTCGTTACAAGAATGACTCCGTGGCTATGGCCGAGGAAATGGAACTCCAGTTTCCCTGGCTGCTTGAAGCGGATGAAGTTCACCTACGCTCCTCGGCCTACTCGGGCGCAATGGAAGGCTTGGTCCAGGGCATCGTTGGGGGGCGCGATCGGGACTCAGATCTGGATCGGAAGGCGGCGCATCAGGCCGAGGCTGCCCGTCTGCTCGCGGGGGCAAGCTTTGTCGAAAGCGCGATGATGGTGGAGCACCTGGACGAAGTGGTCGACGCAATCGCCCTGGACTCGGCTGAGGTCAAGAAATTTCGGGCTGCCTCGGTGGAGGAGGCGCTGGCTTGGCTCCAAGGGCCGGACTCGGGGGCGGCGGGCATGGGCTTTCGGAGTTTTCTTCGCCATCACGGACATCGCGGATACCGGGAACTCTGCGTGCGTGAAAAAGCCTGGGCCGACGCACCCGCACAGGTCGTTCAAACCATGCAAGCCTCCATCGCCGCAAGGGTGGCTGGAAACTATCGCCCAAAGCAAGTGGCCGCCTTGGACCTCTCGGAGTTGAAGCGGTCTCTGGGTTTTCTCGTGCCCCGAGCGCACCTGGCCATTCGTCAACGAGAGCAGACCAAATCTATGTTGGTAGACGCGACCTACCGTCTTAAATGCGGGTACCGGCACCTCGGGGTTCTTCTAGCCGGCGAAGGAAGTCTGCCCGATGCCGACCTGGTTTTCTTTCTCTCCAGGGAGGAACTCTCGGAGTTTTGTCGCCGGCCTACGAAGAACCGGGTTGACTTGATGGTAAAACGCCGAAGGGCGCTGGAGTTCCAAGAGAAACTCGAGTTCGAGGATGTCTATGTCGGTTTCGCCGAACCCGTAGACCCCGGAATCCCGGCGGCTGTGGGGAAGGGTGAGTACGTCGGCCGCCCGGTGAGTCCCGGGGTTGTTGAGGGCAGGGCACGCGTGGCCCTGAGCCTGGAGGAGGCCGCCGCCTTGGAGCCTGGGGAGATTCTTGTCTCCCACGTCACGGATATTGGCTGGACTCCCTATTTCAGTCTCATTGCGGGCTTGGCGACGGATGTTGGGAGCGCGGTGTCCCACGGCGCGGTCATTGCCCGTGAGTATGGACTGCCCGCCATTGTGAATTTGCGCGTCGCGACCCGAGTGGTTCGGACCGGGGACTGGGTCCGCCTAGATGCCGACAAGGGCATTTTGAGCGTGCTGAGCGAGCACGCGGAAGCGACACCGGGCTCGGCCTAGACTGTCGGAGCCACGACACTCTTCTCTCCACGCTCCGGTCCGTTTTTGGACGACTGTCGGGTCGCGCGGGTAAAGGACAAAGTGCCGCGCCTGCGCTCAATCCGGGATCAAGATCGTGTTGTCGCCGCGCAGTCGCTCGAGTTCGGCTTCGGCATAGCCGAGTTCTCGAAGAACCTCTTCGGTGTGTTCTCCATGCAGGGGCGGCATTCTTCGCTTGGGTTCCTGCGCGGTCTTGGCAAAACGTGCCGCCGGCCGGGCCTGGTGATAGCGGCCCGCCGTGGGGTGGTCGAACTCAAGAATTGCGTTGTTGTGCTCCACTTGAGGGTCATTGAAGATCTCGTCCAAATTGAGAACGGGGCCCACCGGAACATCTTCCTCGAGCATGCGAGCAAGCAGGGCGTCGGTGGTTTGGCCGAGCATCGCCTCGGCGATCTTTTCGCCCAGGGCCACGGCATTGTCTGTATTCGACCGACTGGCAGCCACTCCGAACCGGGGATCTTCGGCCCATTCGGGGTGCCCTAGAGCTCTGAAGAGCCCATGCATTTCCTTGTCGGTCGCCGCGAAGTAAATGAGGTGTCCATCGCTGGTCTGGGACAGCTTGTACACCTCGTAAAGTGCAAGCCCCGATGGTTTGTCGTCGCCCGCGAAGGTGTGCGCGAGCATTCCATCGGGCCAAAAGAAGGCCAGGGAAGCATCAATCATGGGAACGTCTATATGCTGACCGCCGGCACCGCGTTCCCGGGCGAAAAGAGCCGCGGTGATGGCCTGGGCCGCGGTGTAGGCGCTGGACTTGTCGGCCACGATATTACGGACAAGGTCGGGGATCGGAACTTCGGGATTGACTTGGACAGCCGTGTGCCCGGAGAGGCCCTGAATGATGGGGTCGTACACTCGTCGCTGGCTATAGGGACCGTCGGGGCCGTAGCCCGAAATCGAGCAGTAAATCAGGTCTGGATTGATGCGCCTGAGGGCCTCGTCACTTAGCCCAAGGCGGTCGGCCGCCCCGGGCCGCCAGTTCTGCACAAAGACATCGGATTCGGCAACGAGTTTCAGCGCAATCGCGAGTCCATCTTCCGAGGCCAGGTTCACGGCGATGGCCCGCTTA
>DUCT01000163.1:0-2134 GCA_012959665.1 Myxococcales bacterium
GTCGAGGGGGCGGTCGTGGAGGGGGTGGTCAACAATAGCACCCGGTGCTCCATTTCCTTCAGAGGCATCAGGTCCCCCTTCCTTGAGGCCACCTCCATACCCGCCCTGTAGACGGCCTCGGCGTCACCTGCCCGGCCGATCTGCTCAAGCGCCTTGCCGTGGGCGAGGTAGATCGCCGAGTTCGCGGCCTCGGCGCTGGTGGCCCGCACGTACGCGGCCACCGCAGCATCCCAGTCGCCGAGGGCCGCAGCTGCGTTGCCGAGCCCAAAAAGCGCGATGGGGTCGTCGGGGTCAATTTCAAGAATCTGCCCGAACATTTCCTTTTTTCGGCGTGCGTCGGCCTGGTCCTGCTCGGCCAACACGCGGTCCAACGCCTCGGAATCCACTGTTCGGCCGCTCTTCTGGGCCATATCCTTTTGCATCGCCCGAGCCGCTTCCGCCTCCGCGCTTTCCTTGTCTCCGATCTTCATGAAGTAGAGAGAGAGATTCGTATTCACCATGGGCTCGTGGGGGGCGATCTCTTCCAGACGCTTAAAAATATCGATGGCCTCATGAAACCGTTCGGAACGTCCCAGCATCACGCCCACAGCTTCGTACCCGTCGGAGAAAGAGGGATCGAGGCGAAGGGCTTCCTCGAGCATTTCAAGCGCCTCGTCCTCTCGGTTTTCAGCGAAATTTCGAACCCCTCGATCGTAAAGCCAAGCCACGCGTTCCGCGAGACCCGGAGCGCTGTAGAAGGGGAGCAACCCAACCTTGGCGCCAACGCTTTCCTCGCCAAGCTTGACCCGGAATTCGGTCCCAGGAGTTCGGTGAGCCTTGTCGAGATAGGCATAGGCGACCGGTGCATCCATCATGGGTGAGAGGGTTCGCGAACCGATCTGGCCGACTTTGGTCCCGTCCTCAAGAAGCAACGGCTCGCCTTCTTCGGGAAGCCGCTCGAGAATCCCCGCATCCTCGGAATCGAAGATCAGGCCGCGCAATCCAAACGGAAGCGCGCCATAGGTCCGAATCCGGGCAATCACCTCCTGCCCGAGGTAGCAACCCTTGGTATAGCTAACCGCGTATTGTTCGAGACCCGTTTCGGGCAGAACCCGCTTGCGACCCCGAGTATCCGGGCCGATCCGAACGATGCCGGCTTCGATGCGGAGAACCTCCAGCACTCTTGAAAGCACGGGCTCTTCGATCACGCAAAAGTTCGAAGCGCGGGCTTCGGCCTCAACCCGCTCTTCGCAAGCAACGGAACTCGCGTCTCCAGCGGGGAGGGCCAGGAGAAAGCCGGGATCCCCTCCCAGGGATCGACTGATCACCCGGGTTCCTCTGGGCGCGTCTAAGTGCCCAGGCGTTCGCAGCGAGAAACTCGCCGAGTCGCTCCAGGAACCTTTGACCTCGGGCCAGATTCGATCGAGCAGATCCGCGGACTCGGGTCCCTGGAGAGTCGACCAGCGGTAGGCGTCGCTCGCATCAACCAGGTGAACCTCATCGGCAAAAAGCACCGATTCGAAATCGGCCATCAAGGAGGCGACGCGATCGCGTTCCAAGACCAGCCAGAGTTCGACGCTTTCTTCGGCGTCCAGACGGTGAACACCGAAGAGTTCCACCAGTTGTCCCTGAAGGGTCACCCGAGCCGAATAGTTGCCCTCACCCGGCGCCAATCCCTCGACTTCGTTCGTCACTTGGGAGTGAATAAAGGAAAGAGCATCTGGACCGCTCACCCGGAGAACACCCGGACAAGCCAAACCACCGTCGCCGTCGCCGAGCCGCGCAAAAAAACCAACCCCACGAACCGCTTGGGCGAGTTCCTGGGTTTCGGGGTCGTGTGTGATTAGGCGAGCCATCATCGCTCTACGTCATGGTCCTACAATATGGTCCTACAATATCGTCCTACATGAAGGTCCTCGATGGAGGTCCTAGATGAAGGTCCTAGATGAAGACCCTAGATGGAGAAGCTCTCCCCACACCCACACGTATTGCTCGCCTGGGGGTTGTGAAATACAAAGCCACGGCCGTCAAGCCCCCCCTGATGGTCCAGGGTTATATCGCGCAGGTAGATGGTGGATTTCCGGTCGAGGAAAACCCGGAATCCATCGAAATCGATGATCGTGTCCCCCTCTCGTGCATCGGTGAACTCGAGCTG
>DUCT01000163.1:2355-2878 GCA_012959665.1 Myxococcales bacterium
CCCAAAAATGGGCCTGGCAGAGTTAGGCGCTTCGCGCCGACCCCGCTGGGAGTAACCCTGTACAACTCCAGGGCACCGTGTCAGGGTCCTTGCCGGTAACTCTGCATTCTACTCTTCGGCTGTCCCACCCACAAGCGCGAGGACTGAAACTGCCTTCCCCTTGGGCAAGAGTCCGGGTCGGGTTTGGCGAAGCCGGGACGCGGGTGCGATGGTGAGGCATTGAGGAGGCTCCAATCGTGACCCCAGGCCCCGAATCCGCTCCAGCGGCCCCTGATTCAGTGAGTGGATCGGGTGATCCCGAGGACGACTATCAGGCCTTCATCCAGCGGAATCTAACGCGCAACTACCTGGCCCACGTGCTGCACGGCCTGCTTGGCCAGACGGGCTTCCGGCTCGTCAATGCGCCTACTTTTCTGCCCGCCTATGTGCTCCTCCTGTCCGGGTCCGAATTCGTAGTGGGACTCGCCCGATCAATCCAATACCTGGGCATGTTCCTCTCGCCCTTGATCGCCGCCAACCTGAT
>DUCT01000164.1 GCA_012959665.1 Myxococcales bacterium
CACCAGGGCCAGCATGGCGGCATTGATGACAAGGACGAAAAAGCCCAGAGTCAAAATGGTGAACGGGAAGGTCAAAACCAGCAGGATGGGCCGCACCACCGCGTTGACCGCGCCCAGGAGAAACCCAGCCAGTACGAACGTCTCCGGATCGCGGATCTCCATGCCGTCCACCAAGTGATCGGCTACCCAGAGCCCGAGGATGTTGAGGCCCATACGTACGATGAATCCCGTCAAAGCGGTTCCTCCCAGCGACCGAGATGCCAGAGGACATAACTCTGGCACGCGGAAAAGTTTCGCACATCCCTGCCGAGGTGGGGGAGGATCTTGACGCAGAGCGGGCAGCCTGAAAGAATCATGCACTGCATGAGAGTCAGGTGACCCTATTTCGGGAGTGAAGGAGAAGACTTGAATCCCAATCATCCGGCGCTGGTGGCGGCTCAAAGCTCATGGCGCTTCGTTCACGCTCGCGACAAAACAGGGTGGCTCGACCTCATGGCCGAAGACATCTGTGTGGAGGATCCCATAGGGCTCGCCCCCACCAACCCCGACGGTCAGGGGGTGCGGGGCAAGGCCGCCATGGAGCAGTTCTGGGACAACAACATTGAGCCCAACACGATTCGCATCGAAACCCACGAATCCTTCGCCGTAGCCAATGAGTCGGCCCACCGGATGACTCTCACCACCACTTTTCCCGGTGGCGCCAGCATGAAGCTGAACGGAATTTTTACCTACCGGGTGAACGATGCGGGCAAGCTCACGAACTTGCGCGGATACTGGCTGTTGGAGGACAGTGAGTTCAGCGAACCCAGCGGGTCGCCTGAATGAAATTTTCTGCGACTGAATCCGGGCCCCTTGGCCCTGGGAGACCACGATGACCGTTGCTGATTTTTCGCTCAAAGACAAAGTGGCCATTGTGACCGGGGGGAGTCGAGGCATTGGCCGCTCGATCGCCCTGGGCTTGGCGGAGCATGGAGCGCATATCGTGATCGCGGCGCGCAAGCCCGAAGCCATGGCCGAAGCCGTTGCGGCGGTGCAGGCGATCGGCCGCCGGGCCATAGCCGTGCCCACCAATGTGCGGCGCATCGCCGACCTCGAGGCTCTGGTCGAGCGCACCGGCGAAGAATTCGGCCGGCTGGATATTCTGGTCAACAACGCCGGAACCAACCCCGTGTTTGGCCCGGTACAGGAAATCGACGAAGGCGCATGGGACATGATCATGAACAGCAACGTCAAGGCGCTGCACTTCTTGTCGAACTTTGCCCGAGAACTGATGATCGAAAGCGCCGGCGGCGGATCCATTATCAATATCAGCTCGGTGGGGGGCTACCGCGCCTCGGATGTGATCGGGGGCTACTCGGTCTCCAAGGCGGCGGTCATCATGCTCACCCAGGTGCAGGCGAAGACCTGGGGGGTGGACAACATTCGGGTCAACTGCCTCGCGCCGGGTCTGATCAAGACCGAATTTGCCCGGGCGCTCTGGGGCAACGACGAGATCCGAAAATCCTCCGAGGCCGAAGCTTCGTTGCATCGCATTGGCGAACCCGATGAAATGGCCGGGGCCGCGGTCTACCTCGCCAGCCCAGCAGCTTCTTTCATGACGGGCCAAACGATGATCGTCGACGGCGGGCGCCTCGTCTAGGCGCGCCCTTAGTTCTCAGGTCTAGCCGAGTACACCCGCATCGTGCAGGGCGGCGAGTTCGTCGTCCGCCAGCGCCAGGTCTTCGCGAAGCACTTCATCCCCGTGTTCGCCCAAGTAGGGGGCCCGGGTGATCTCCACCGAACTGTCCGACATGCGGGTGGGAAAGCCGAGAATCGGCACCTGGCCGAGTTCGGGGTGTTCCACGGATTTCACGAAACCGCGCTCCACCAGGTGGGGGTCGCGGTAGAGGTCCCGGGTATCGAGCACCGCCGAGCACGGCACGCTGGCTTCGCCGAGCAAGCGCATGACTTCGTATTTCTCGCGCTCGAGGGTCCACGGCGTGATTTCGGCGTAGAGTTCGCGGGCGTGCAGCGCGCGTTGTTCGCCCGTCTTGAAGCGTTCGTCCACCACCATGTCGGGGCGGTCGATGGCCAGGCACAGTTGGTCCCAATGCCGATCGGTAACCACGATCACGTACGCAAAATCGTTGGGTCCGTCTCCGGCACAGGGATAGAGACCCGTGGGCGCGCCGCCCATCAGATTGCCCAGGCGCGGGCAGGCCTGCTCGCCCCAATTCGCCCCGAACGCAATGCGGGTGCGCATGAAATAAGTCATGGCCTCCTGCATGGAGAGCTCGATGTGTTGGCCTTCGCCCGTCCGCAGCCGCTGGATGTACGCGGCCAGGATCGCCATGCCGGCCTGCATGCCCGTTCCCGAGTCGCCGGTGGTGGGTCCGGGGAGCAGTGGGCCGCCGCCGAGTTCGCCGGTGACCGAAAACGCGCCGGCCGCCGCCTGGGCGACCATGTCGTAGGATTTGTAGTTCGCGTAGGGGCCCGAACTCCCAAAACCCTTGAGCTGCACGTAGATCAGCGCCGGGTGAATGGCTTTGAGGGTTTCGTATTCCAGGTCGAAACGCTCGATGATGCCCGGCCCATAGTTTTCGATGAAGATGTCGTAGTGCGGCACCATGCGAAGCAGGACAGCGCGGCCTTCGGGTTTGCGCAAATCCAGGGCCAGGCTGCGCTTGTTGGCGTTCCAGTTGCAGAAATAGGGCGAGTAATCGCCCCCCACCGCCAGGGAGCGCCCGGGTTCGCCGCTGCCCGGGGGCTCGATCTTGACGACATCGGCGCCCATCCAGGCCATGGCCTGGGTGCACGAAGGGCCGGCTTCGTATTGGGTCATGTCGAGGATTCGAAT
>DUCT01000165.1 GCA_012959665.1 Myxococcales bacterium
CGAGCGCTTCGAATCGGGCGGGGGGGGCGGAGGCGTGAGCAAGGGACCGAACGATTGCCTGGGAAGACCGCGCGGAGTTGCAAGGGCGCGAAACGCCTACACGGACAACACCTACGCCACCTACGCCACTAGCGCCTATGCCCGCAACGCCTATGCCCGCAACGCGAACACCCGCAACGCGAACGCCCGCTACGTCGAAGACGTCTGCGGATGATACAGCCCATCCCTCTGCAACCTGCAGTGACATGCTTTTGCTTCCCCCCAAGTAAGCTCTCGGCCGATCCGACTCGTTCTCATTTCTCGATCGGCGGCGTTTGCACATCGATCGGCTTCCGAGAAAAATCCGTTCCGGCCTTTGCTCCCAAGGCCCGGGCGAAACAATCCGGGGCATCCCTCGTGAGCGGGACAGATCCAAGCGTATTTCGGCGTGGCTCGAAAGGGGCGCACAAGACGGTTAACGGCCGATTCAGAGCGATTCGAGCCCAAATAAGCCCTGGCGGTCTTTTTTCGAAGGCGTTGCCAAAAAACCCCTCCGACTCAGTACGTCCCCGTTTAGTCAATGGATTCTGGTCCCTTATCGGGCTCGGGATTCGCGTGCAGGAGGGAATTACCCACAGTTAATTTCCCTATAAAAAAAGTTCAATTTATTCTGAATTCGCCAAACCCTGAGGGGTAAAAGGCCCTTCTCGCGGAGAACTGCACATTTTCCAACTGTTGGCAACCGAGGGGCTGGGCTGGCCTGCGGGTCAGATTCCGTCTCGTTTCACCGGTTCAGGGCTCCAGGAAGCCGGGGAGGGTCACATATTGGCTCGGTCGACGAAGTCCAGGGTTCGTCGGCAGAGATCTGCCTGGGGGCCTTGGGCGGCTCTCCGCAACTCCAGGAGATCCTCGATGCGGTCCAGATCGAAGGAGTCGCCGACCAGAGTGGCCCGAGCGCCCAGTTCCCGGGCCAGGGCCAGGGTGTCCTTAAGGACGTGACCAGTACTCAGGGGCAGGGCGAAGAGGCCGGGCCAGGGACGAACCAGGCCCACGAGCGAGTAGCCCCCGTCGCGATCGGGCGAGAGTGCGATGTCGTGGTCCTTGAGCGCCCCCAAGGCTTGAATCAAGCGATCCAGGGGGAGAGCCGGGCTATCGCTTCCCCGCAGCAGGATCGGCCGCTGGCCCCGGCCGTCCTCGGCGGCGACCTCGTCCACGGCATTGGCCATTCGCTCGCCCAGGGAATCGCCTCGCTGGGCAATGATCCGATAGCCCTGGGGCACCCGCTCCGCCCACTGCTCACACGCCGCGCCGGGGTGAAGCGCCAGCAACGCCTCGAGACCCAACTGGCGGGCGAACTCGGCCGTGGCGTGGAGAACATCGTCCAGCATGGCGCTGTAGAGGCCGGCCGCTTGGATGGGCGACAGGGGCGGGCACATCCGGGTCTTGACCCGGCCGGGTTCGGGCACCTTGGCGAAGACAACCACTGTGCCCGCCGGGCCCGGGAGGCTCACGCTTCGGCCTGACTCTCCGCCGGGCGCGGATCCTGGGGCAGGGGTCCATAGAGGGCCTCGGCCCGGGCGCGCTGGGCCTCACGCCATGGGCCGAAATGCGCACGAACCGCGTCGTATTCCTGATCGGTATCCACGTCGACGGCGCAGCCCCCGGCCTCGGTGGCGACAAAGCGAAAGCGGGCACCCAACAAGCGTCCGATGACTTCCTCGTTGCGCCGCAGAGTCACCCAGCCACGCAATAAATCCGCCACGCGGCGGAGCTTCCAGCGATCCGCCAGCCCCGCCAGATGCATCATCCCATAGAAGATGAGGATCATCGGGCCCGCCGCCCGAGAGAAAAAAACCTTCCAAGCCAAGGCGCCCATATGCCAAAACTGGCGCTGATGCCGATGCTCGTACATATCGTTGATGCGATCCCGGTTTCCGATCCGGGCCGGACGCGCGAAGTGAAGGTTGTTCTGGCGCACCCGGCCATCGCGCAGGTTGAAGTAGGCCACCTCGATTCCAGTATCCTCGGGGCCGCTGGATAGAAACCCTGCCAGGGCCTCTTCGCGCACGTAACCAAAGGCGTAGTCACACTCCGGGAGCGCCCTACACGAACGAACGAAGGCCGAAATCTCCTGAGCCGTGGCAAAGGGAATGTCCCCCGAGACGTATAGAACCTGGAGATCCATCTCCTCGGGCCGGGGGTCCCGGCCGTTTTCGGGATCCCGGGCCACCACCCGGCGATACGTCCCCCAGGCATTCTCGAGCAGGTTTCGACCCTGGGACACCAAATAGAGAGGTTTGCGAACAGCCTCGCGAATCTCTCGCGGCGCGAATGCATCCTCAAGCCGGTCGCGGTTCCCCACGACCCACACCTCGGAGACCTCGGGACAGTCCTGGAGGGTAAGGACCAAATGAACCACCAGAGGCCGCCCGTCCAAGGGCAGGAATACCTTGCTCTGGCCGTAGACCGCCTTAGCGGCCCGGGTATCGCCCGCGGTCACGATGGCGGGCACAGCCGCCGGCAGAGCCGTTTGGCTAGCCCCGACCATCGCCCGACCTCCCGCGACCGAGAGGCCCGAAAACAAAGGGGCCGCAAACAAAGGAGCCGAAAATAAAGGGGCCGCAAACAAGAGGCTCGAAAACGAGAGACTCGCAACCCCGAGCCCCGCCGCAAGAGGGCAGGGCTGCACACCCCCGGCAAAGGTTTCTCATGAGCCTGATCCCCTGGACCGCATCAACTGCCTTTATGAAACCACTGCCTTTAATGAAACCACAGTGGGTTGCCACCGAGAATGGAGTGGGAGGAACCGCCCACCCGAGCGCACGATAGCGCGGGG
>DUCT01000166.1 GCA_012959665.1 Myxococcales bacterium
CCGGGAATCGCCCTCTCTGCCAACAACCTCTCTCAGAGCGTTTGCGCACCCGGAAGCCTGGCCCCCATTACAATTGATGTGGGAAGTAGTGGAGGATTCACCGGAAGTACGGCGCTTTCCTTCCCGAGCCTCCCCGCCGGATTTTCAGGAGCCTTCAGTGCAACACCCGTAACGCCGACAGCCCAGAGCATTGCGACCGTGACTCTAGATGCCAGCGCGGTCTACAATACCTACCCGGTCGAGATCCTCGCGACGCCCACCGGCGCGAACAGCCAGAGCATTCTCGCGAACGTAAACGTTTTCAGCCTCATTTCGCCAGCGCCGCCACTCCAAAATCCTGCGGACGGAGCCGTCAACGTCTCGGAGTTTACCCCCTTCAACTGGTCACCCACCTACCAGGCTGCGAGCTACACCCTCAAGGTCGATGATGACCCTCTGTTTCAAAGCATCGACCTGACGTTCACGGGTTCGGGCACTTCGCACATTGCGACTAGCCCACTCCAACCGTCAACCACCTACTACTGGCACGTAACCGCGAGCAATGCGTGCGGCGAGGCTCAAACTCCGGTGCGGAGTTTTACGACAACAAGTGCGCAGTTCTTCTGCAGCAACCCTGGCCTCCCCCTTACTTCTTCCGCTTCAGTCCCGGATAATATCGTTATCGGCCAAGGTGGAACACTCGACAGCATCAACGTCAACCTGAACATCACCCATACCTGGGTTGGTGATATTCGAACAACATTGACCCATGTGGATACCGGAACATCCGTGCTACTCATGGATCGCCCGGGTGTGCCGCCGGCGGGTGGTGGCTTTGGCTGTTCAGGCGATGACATCAACGCGACGCTTTCCGATTCGGCAGTTACAGCAGTGGAAAATCAGTGCGCGCAGACCAGCCCAGCAATCATGGGCACGCTGACTCCCAACAATGCACTCTCTGCGTTCAGCGGTGAGACTCTATCGGGCACATGGACCCTGCTGGCGGAAGATATGGCAGGCGGGGACAGTGGCACCTTCAACCAATGGTGCATTGTCCCGAGCCAGGTGCCCGAACCCGGCAGTGTCCTGCTTCTCGCCAGTGGGCTTCTCTTCATGTGTGGCGAGCAGTCCCTCCGCAGGCGGCGGCGAAGGAACCCAAGGCAGCCCCACTAGAATCCCGGGGCGTTGTGTTCTCTTGAAGGAAAGAATCGGTCGACATGGGCCAGTGCGACCAAGCTCAATCCTTTAGCAATACCCTTACCTTGGCCTTGCTGCTGACGCTCTCCGCGGCTCTCGTCATGCCCGTTCGCGCCTCCCCGCCAGAAACTACGAATTCTCTGACATCAACCAGGGAAAATATCCAAATACTGGGGACCCATCGCGAGAATCTGGGAGTCGAGGAAACCGTTCCGGCGATTCTTGTCGAAGACAACGAAATCTTCACCTCTGTCCCGCAAGTTCTCACCGACGCCCTGCGCGGCGTTCGTACGGTTGCCGTCCAGACCACCACAGTCGGCCAGGGCTCGCCATTCATTCGCGGCCTTACCGGTTCCGCCATTCTCAACCTCGTAGACGGAATGCGACTGAACAACTCCATCTACCGGGCCGCGCCAACTCCCTACGTCGCGCTGGTTGAGCCGAGACTGATCGACCAGATCGAAATAGTGAGAGGCCCCGCTTCGGTCCGCCATGGCAGCGACGCCATGGGCGGGGTCATCCAACTCCATACTCGACGTCCCACCTTTGAAGGCGATGCATGGCAGACCCGGGGGTCCTTGACCGGTTTTTTCAACTCAGCCGACTTGGGCCGGGGAATGCGGGCAGAAATCGAATTGGGAAATCAAGAGTACGGGCTTCGTGGCGGATTCTCCGGCCTCGAAACGGACAACTTGGAAGGCGGCGAAGGGGTTGGGCGACAAATCCCCAGTGCTTACAGCGCCCTCGGTGGCGACCTAGCCTTCCTCTGGACTCCGGCGGAGGGTCAACAGATCTCCTTTGATATTCAATATGCCGAGCAGCCAAAAACTCCACGCTATGACGAGATGCATGCGGGTTTCGGCCAGACCCACCCATCGGCTTCTGAGTTCTACTACGAACCCCTTGAGCGATTCTTTACGCACCTGAGTTACGAAGACGAGCGCCCTTCGGAATATTTCGACTCCTTGCACTTGGACCTGTCCTTTCAGCGCATTCGCGATGACCGAAGCACTCGGGAGTACGAGAGCACCGAGAAAGTGCGAGAACAGAATACGAGCGAACTTCTGGGTATCACCGCGCGTGCCAGTAAAAACCTCGCCGACAACATTCGCATGAACTGGGGAGTCGATGCTTACTTGGATTGGGTTGCCAGTGATCGCCAGAGAATTGACATCCTTACGGGCGACACAACTTCCGTGCCGGCCAGATTCCCCGATGGATCGACCATGAACACCTACGGAGTGCACTCGGATTTTTCCATTGATCTCCTGCCCACCCTGACCCTGGATGGGGGAATCAGGTACAGCTACATCGATACGGAAATCCCCAGCGTGGGATCCGCTCCTTCGGGAGGAGGACACCAGCATGATGTCACCGGATCGGTGGGGCTTCTTCTTGAGATCTGGCCCAATGCTGAACTCATCGCAAGCTTTCGCCGAGGCTTTCGGGCTCCTAATATCTTTGACCTCGGCGCTCTAGGTCCACGCCCCGGGAATCGATACAACGAGCCCACATCGGATCTCTCTCCCGAAGTCATCTACACGACGGACCTTGGTTTTCGTCATGTCGGAGAAACCGCTCAAACCGAGATCTTCGTCTACTACTCCCATTACGATGACAAGATTGAATCCGTGGCCACCGGAGGCCAAATTGACGGCCGAGACATCGTCAAGAGCGCCAATACCAGGCAGGTCAGGCTAACCGGCGTCGAATTCTTTGAAGATGTCCAACTGGCAGACACCGTCTCCATGACATTCTCCTTCTTCTGGACCTGGGGCGAACAGTCCCGGTTGGCCGGAGGCTTCGAGCCCGCAGACCGAATTCCACCGCTCCAGGGAAAGATTGGTTTCCCCTTGAAACTGAGCGATCGCTTTTCTGTCGAGCCCTACCTGCGCTTCGCCTCGAGCCAACGCAGGCTAAGCGCGCGGGACAAGCGAGATCCAAGAATCAACCCCTCTGGCACGCCAAGTTGGGCAACCCTGAACCTTCGCGGCCAGTTCGACTGGAACGACCGGATGAGCCTCTCGGGCGAGCTTCGTAATCTCGCGAACGCCAACTACCGCGAACACGGATCGGGCATCCAGGCGCAGGGCATCGGTCTCGCGTGCTCGTTCCAGCTCACTTACTAGTTGTGACTAGCCGTTGCAACGAGTGATGATCCGCAATCTCCTGCAAAAAACTGATCACGAACCGGCGATCTATCCCCGGAACAGACTACTCGACAACGCGAACTCGGATCATCTGAACCGGGGTGTCCGGGCGATCCTGGGCATTGGTCGGCGTGCCCTCGATTTTCTGAACAATGTCCATCCCCTCGGTGACCTGTCCGAAAACAGGATGCTTCGAGGGGCCCGGCGAGAACCAGTCGAGGTAATCGTTGTGCACCGTGTTGATGAAGAACTGGCAGCTGCCACTGTCGGGGCGCCCTGTATTCGCCATGGAGAGCGTCCCAGGCTCGTTGGAAAGCTTGGCATCATCGGGATGCTCATCGACAATAGTCCCTTTCGGGCTATCTCCGGTTCCAGCCTGGGTGCTCTCTGGGTCCCGGCTGTGCGGACAACCGAACTGGAGCATGAACCGATTGATCACCCGATGAAAATGAAGACCGTCATAGAAACCACTTCCCGCCAAGGCAAGGAAGTTACCCGCTGTAACGGGCATCTTGTCGACGAAGACCTCGATGGTGATGTCACCTTCAGATGTTTCCAGAACAGCCGTGGGGTTTGCCATTCCCAATGGATAACATTTCCCGGGTGACGAATCACCCTCCCGGGTATGGAATCTCTCCGAGGGCACTCAACTGGTCGATTTCCACTAGAAGTTTTTTCGCCCACCTGCCAAAAATTTCTCGCAGGGCGCCCGATTGAGCAACGGGTTCGCTGACAAAAAATTTCCTTTCATCGCGGATTGCCTTGCGCTCTACAACCCGCAGCAGCGTCTGGCCAGTGGCCGAATCGACCAAGTCAAGTGCAAGGGTCATATGCCCTGAGTTAGCCACAATGGTGGACGAATCCGGCGGTTGGTCCGTCATGGGCGGGGCCGTAATGGCAAGGTCGAAAATGTGCCCACGAATGCGAAGCACACCCTCGCCACGTTTCGAGGCGGCCTCAAATCGACCGCTCAAGATCAATTGTCTCTCGAGGGCTGCGGTAAAACTCGTCCTCATCGACACCTGTGCGCTGCCGGAGAGCTTGTAGTTGGGCTCAATGGAGTTGTAGGCGATCCGGCCGGGACTGGGCTTTTTCTCATACGAGATGGTGACGGGATCGATGATGACCTGATGATAGTTTTGAAGCCTCGCGCCCGGGCGAACAAAGGTGGCTCCGAAGGGCTCCCAAGCGATTTGATGCAAACCGTCGCTCGTGATCGAATCCTCCCCACCAACGTACTCGATGCCCGAAGGGTGGGGACTCACGCAGGCCAGTGGGAACAAAAGCAATGCCCAGCACGAGGACCGAAGTCCGGAAACAGGACCCCTTGTTTTCGGGGTATTGAAATTGAGAAGCTTCATGATCCGGCCCCCTGAATGATCGACTCGCACCAGTCTAGTAGAAGAACGCCAAGTCTTCCGCGCTGCCATAAAAATGGCCCATCGTCGGATTCGTTCCCTGAGGGTCACCAAGGTCCTGAGAGTGCTGAGAATCGAGCGGGCCGCGGGGGGGGCGTGTAGAGTCGGCCCATGCCCGAAGAATCGAAGCTGAGAAGGAGCCTCGGCCCGATTACCCTCTGGGGCCTTGGTGTGGGCTACGTCATTAGCGGCGAGTATTTCGGCTGGAACCTCGGCCTACCGATCGGGGGCAGCTATGGGATGCTGGCGGCCACGGTTCTCGTCACCTTCATGTATGTGAGCTTCATCCTCAGCTATACCGAGCTGGCATGCGCGATCCCGAGGGCGGGTGGAGCCTTCGTCTACTGCGCGCGAGCCTTCGGGCCCCTCGGCGGGTGCGTCGGCGGACTCGTTCAGATCATCGAGTTTGTCTTCGCGCCGCCAGCCATCGCTATGGCGGTTGCGGCCTATATCCACCAGCGATTCGGCGACGTTCCGGTCGAGATCATCGCCATCGGGGCCTATCTGATATTTACCTCCCTGAATGCTTGGGGAGTGCGGCAAGCCGCACTCTTTGAATTGGTCGTCACGGTTCTGGCGGTGGGAGAGTTGTTGCTTTTCTGTGGTCTCACCCTCCCCTCTTTCAGTTGGGAAAGCTTCTCGCACAACCCGCTGCCCAACGGGTACGGGGGGATTTTCGCCTGCCTGCCCTTCGCGATCTGGTTTTATCTGGCGATTGAGGGCGTGGCCAACGCAGCTGAGGAAGCCCACAACCCCCAGCGCAATGTCGCCCTGGGATTCGGCACCGCGATGCTGACCCTCGTGATCCTCGCCATGGCGGTCTTCTTTAGTGCTACGGGCGTGGCCGGCTGGGAGCAGATCGTCTACCCGGCCCCTGGAGCCGAAGCCAGCGATGCACCCCTGCCCCTTGCTCTCGCCCTGGTCGTGGGCAGTGGTTCAGTCTGGTACACCCTCCTGCTCGGCGTCGGCCTGCTCGGCCTGATCGCTTCTTTTCACGGAATCATCCTAGTGGCCGCGCGTGCCACCTTCGAATTCGGTCGGTCAGGCTTCGCCCCTGCGGCGCTCGCCCGCATCCATCCGGGCAGCGGAACACCTCGAATCGCACTCGCCGTCAATCTAGGAGCGGGTGTCATCGCGATTCTTTCGGGGAGGACCGCGGAGATCATTACACTGGCATGCTTCGGAGCGGTGTCCCTCTACATCCTTTCCATGGCGGCATTGATCCGATTACGAAGCGTCGAAAAGGATCTGCCCCGACCCTTCATGGCCGTGGGCTATCCCTACCTTGCCTGCCTTGCCTTGATTCTCGCCGCGGTCTGCCTGGTCTCCCTCTTCTTTTACAACCCGAAAATAGGACTTCTCTTTCTCGGCCTTGTCGGCCTTGGACTCACCTACTACGCCCTACGGGGCCGGCATCAGATTGTCCCGGATTGGGCCGGCTGAGCCCCGGGCCCGAACCCGCCCGGGCACTGCAGGGCCCGAATCGCCGAGGAAACGACTCACACCAGACTTTCCAGTCCCCTCCCTGATTCGTTAGCGTGCAAGCCTTATCCTCTGGGATTCCCTTTGCGCTCCTCTACGGACGCCCTTGTCAAACGAAAGATGTCGCCATGCGCAGGACCCTCGCTACCTTGATCATCCCCCTTCTCCTTGGAGCCTGCGGGGCAGGCCCCGAAACCCCGAGGCCGACTCCCGGCGAAGTGGAACCCGCCACCCAGCGCACCCTCTCAACAGGGAAGGTCGTGGGCATTCGCGCGGACAACGGCGCCATGGGCTGGCTTGGCATTCCCTACGCGGCCCCACCCGTCGGCCCCCTGCGCTGGAGAGCGCCCCGCCCGGCTCCAAACTGGTCGGGCACGCTCGAAGCCACACAAGTCGGTAGCGCGTGCCTCCAGAGAGGCTCCTGGCTGGGCGGCGCGCCCGCGGAATCTCTCGGCAAGACCTTCGGCTCCGAGAACTGTCTCTTTCTCAATCTCTGGGCCCCGGCACAAACGCCTCAAGACGGTCTACCCGTCATGGTCTGGATCCACGGAGGAGGCAATACGACGGGCCACGGCGGCTTGTATGATTTCAGCCAAATGGCCGAGCGATTCAACCTGGTCATGCTGAGTTTCAACTACCGGTTGGGAGGTCTCGGTTGGTTCTACCAGCCCGCGCTCTGGACCGAAGAGGACGGCCCCCTCGACCGCTCGGGTAATTTCGGGTTGCTCGATCAGGTCGAGCTTCTGCGATGGGTCGAGCAGAACATCCGGGCCTTTGGGGGCGACCCCGAACGCGTGAGCATCTTCGGCGAGTCCGCCGGGGGCCAGGATACTTTGGCCCTTATGGTGTCGCCGACCTCCGAGGGTCTCTTTCACGGCGCCATTGCCCAGAGCGGCTATACCAGCACCGTCACGCCGAAGAGAGCCCAACAAGCCGGCGCTGACATGAATGAAAGTAGTGCCGGGTCCAGTGATGCGATGTTGATTCATTGGCTACAGGAAGAGGGGCTCGCGGACTCACCCAAGGCCGCGCTCGCCTACAAAGATTCCATGAGCCCCGACGACATCAACGTCTTTCTTCGTTCCCTAAGCCCTGACCATCTGGTCATGGGTTATTACTCCCAGACCGAGAACCACTCTGCCCCCATTATGATCGCCGACGGCGCCGTCATCCCAGAGGAGGGCATCGCCAAGGCTTATCAAGCGGGCCACTTTCACCCGGTCCCGCTGATCGCAGGAACTAACCGCGACGAAAACAATCTCTGGCTGGTTTTTAATCCGGAACTTGTCAGAAACTATTTCGGAGCCTTCTATCGACCCAAGGATAAATCCCGCTATCGATTTTTTTCGGAATATCGGGCAAAGGGATGGAAGGCCCGGGGAGCCGACGATCCCAGCCGTTGGGTCCGTTCCGCTGGGGGTGATGCCTTCGCCTATCGATGGGATTGGGACGAAGAACCTCAAACCATTTGGGGCGACTTCGCACTTTTGGTGGGCGCCGCACACGGGCTTGAAACCACCTTCCTCACGGGAGTTTTCCCCAAGGATGGCCTAGCCGGAAGGCTCTTCACCAAAGCCAATGAAGAGGGGAGGCTGACCCTTTCCCGAGAAATGCAGTCCTACTGGGCGGAATTCGCCTACACGGGCAAACCCGGACGAGGCCGTGAGAACGAATTGCCGCTGTGGATGGCCTGGAATCTCGAGAAGGGAGCCGACAAATTCATGGTTCTCGATACCCCTGACGGGGGGGGCATGCGCATGTCAAAGGACGAAGTTTTCAGCGAAGAATTACTTCTCACCGCCGCCTCGGACGAGCGTGTGCGCGACGAGGAAGACATCTGCTGGCTCGTCTACCTGAACCTGAAGGAAGGACCGCTTTACAGCCCCGACCAATATCGGGACTGGAACAAGGGGCGATGCCTCCCTTACCCCCCTAGCCACTTCGATGCCAAGGAGAGTTAGGGAGCGCTCTTCACCTCGAGCCCCGCATCCTCGAAGCACCCTTGCCAGCCCACTTCCTCGAAGCGTTTCCGGCTACAGGGTGCCGAGCGCGGTATGTAGTCCCGCATTGCGGGAGGCACGTACCCGCCATTGAGCGCGAAGGCGATGCGCCGGGCGAACTCGTTCTCTCGATAGACCATGCGGTACGTGAGTTGGCCGTCGAGATAGGGGCCCCAGTCGATCCATGTAGCATTGACCTCTTCGAGATTATCGGGGCGATGCAGTGCATCAGAAACCACCAGGGTGTAGAACCCGTCCTCATCCTCTCGAAGTTCCTGCTCGAGCATGCAGTCGCGCGCGCTTCCGGACCAAATATTATACGTGCACAGCGTAAAGAGGCGGATATCCGTTCCAGGAGTGCTTACCGGCTCACCCTGCCGTGAGTTCGCTGTCTTCAAATTTCGCGCGCGTACAATGAACACGTTTCCATACCGACGGCTGAAAAAAGTCGCGAGATACTGCACATCGGCATTGGCCAGCGTATCCGATGGACTATCGAAGTTCGACGAAGTGCTCCAAGCCGCCGGATACACGGCTCGGTGGTCGGCGATGGGAAGCACCGGGAAGAGAATATCGGTCTGGGCGTGCTTCTCCCCAACTTCGAAGGGTTCGCATTCTTCAAAGTGCTGAACAACTTTTCCATCACGGCCATAGATGGTCACCGCGGGCAGAGGGACGCCACCCGAATTCGGCCCATCCCCAATGTCCGACGCATAAAGTCGGAGCATGTTCCAGACCCAGCGCGTAGGTTTGATGCCGTTTTTTCGCGCGCCCACATAGTAGGTGTTGGGCGGAGGGTTCGAGGCCGGTTGATCAAAAACCAGCCACGCGGTGTAGTAGTTGGGGGCTTCGTTCTTGGGGATTTCCCTAAACGGATTCACGCTACCGGGATCCGGATCCAAGTCCGCGTCGCGCACGGTACGGAGATTGTTCAGATCCTCATCGTTGGGATGAAAGGCAAAGTATCGCGCGCGAGGATACTGACCGTGGAGTTTGACACGACCGCCGGCTTCTACACCCAACATGCCCGGAGGAGTCGGAACATCCGAACCGATCCAGAAACGCTGGGCGAAATAATTCCCCCCCGAAATGTCCGGAAGATTCGGGAAGTGGTTGAACGTCGCCGGATTGCCAACACTGGGCCAAGCGGGACAACGGCCCTCCCGGGAAGCCATGGTCCCCACATTGTAGTTTCCATCACCCAGCCGAATACCGCATTGCTCGGCTACGTAGTCGGCTATCCGGCCCTGCACTCCGGCAAACTCGGGATCCCGTAGAATCGCGAACGTCTGCATCATGGGAGTCTTCCCGTCGACCGCGTTCAGCCAAGCGCCGAAGGTGTCCCGAAGAGCCGTGAGGTCTTCGCGAATCTCGTCGGGAGAAGCATCCAGAAGCGTTTGAGCGACCAAAACATGGCCCGCCAGTTCGGGGAACTCCCGAGTATCCAACTCGCCCCGGTTGACCCTGGCGAGGGTCTCGCAGAACTCCTCGGACTCGTCTGAAAAAACGATCGACGGCACCAAAAGGACCATGAGAATGGAAATAACAACCCTGTACGCACCTCGCCGATTCATCACGAGCCTACATCACAGGCAGCGAGGCGAGGTCGAAGGGGAGTTCTCCCCGACCAATACGCGCTGCTCGATCCTTAAGGGTGGCCTCGGTCTCCTGGTGGCCAAACATCACAACGAACTGCTGCTGGCGCACACCCTCCAGGCAGTGGCGAGCAAGATCGTCAAGGTCCTGAAATTGCAGTTCCATTCCCGCTTCCTTGGCCGCTATTTTGAACTGATCGATGGTGGGCGCTGCCGTGGCTGGCTCTACTTCCCGGGCCAGGGTGTCCGGGCGATTGCGAGCCGTCGTCCATATGCCGGTATCCAACAAACCGCCGGACGGATAGAAAATGGATGCGCGTAGGTTGGTCTTTTCGGTCTGCAGCTGAGCATCCAGGCACTCGGTAATTGTAGAAACTGCCGCCTTGCTCGATGCGTATACGGACTGAAAGGGCAGAGGAGAGATTCCTCCGTCTCCCGAGGACGTATTGATCACATGGCCCTCCTCCCCCGAGGCAATCATGCGCGGAACAAATGCCTGAATTCCGTGAATCACGCCCATCACGTTGACGCCATGGACCCAGCGCCAATCGTTGACAGTCGTTTCCCATATATTCGCGGAGGGGGCCGCTACCCCTGCATTATTGAAGAGCAGATGACAGGCACCGTGGGTCTCGAAGACCTGATCAGCAAGAGCAGTCACCGAAGCGGAGTCCGAGACATCGGTGACAATCCCGACCACGTCGGAGCCTTGCGCTGAAAAACTTGCCACGGTTTCGTCGAGCACTGTCTTCTCGACATCACCTACCACCACTCGGGCGCCTTCCGCGAGCAGCGCCGCGACCAAGGATTTCCCGATTCCGCCCGCACCACCCGTCACCACGGCGACTTTTCCGCTCAGATCCTTCATTTTGTTCTCCTTGTTTTCGGTCATTTTCAGTGCAATCAGCCGATGGGCCCCGTCCTCGCCGGTCCGACCGGATCGCCGGAGGAAAATTCCTCGCAGAGGCACTGCGCGAAACGTCGACCCGGCTTTCGTATCCTAAGCCAGAGCCACTCACGGCTATGACGATTCCCAAAGTGTAACGCTTTGAGAACTGGCATTGGCAGGCTTCTTTTACTCTGGCGGGATGCTACAAATCGGACTTGGATTGAAGCAAAACCACCGCACCCACACTCGTCAGCACGAAAATCGGAGCCCCCATCGGAACCCCAGTGTTGAAAACTCTTCTTTCACCCACGCGAATTGGCAATCTCCAACTCCGCAATCGGATCGCGGTGGCGCCCATGGGGGTCGAAATTGCCGAAGCCGACGGCCAGGTTCGTGAGCCTGTCATCGCCTACTACGAGGAACGAGCCCGGGGCGGAGCCGGACTGATCATCACGGAGAACACCTCGGCCTGCTATCCCCGGGGCGCAAACTCTGCACACGAACTCGGCGTTTCCAGCGACGTTTTTCTCCCCGGCCTCCAGGCACTGACCGACCGTGTTCACCTCCATGGCGCGCGCATCGCTATTCAGCTCGCGCACCACGGAAAAGTGGGGCGGCTGGACACGCGAGATGGACGCTCTCTCCTAATGCCTTCGGTCCCGCGACACCAAAAGGGTTTCGGTGGCTCTCTGGATTTGAGCCGGGAAGAAATGGGTTTGATGGCCGCAGCCGCAGGCAATGCGAAGCCCACCATCCGAGAAGCCACCCCTGACGACCTGGTAGAACTCGTTGGGGATTTTGCAGACGCGGCCAGACGCGCCCAGCGGGCGGGCTTCGACGCCGTGGAAATTCATGGGGCCCACGGCTACATCTTTTCGGAATTCCTGTCCCCCGCGTGGAATTTTCGCGAAGACGGCTACGGAGGACCGGTGGAGAATCGAGCGCGCCTGCTCTGCGAGACCATCGAGGCCTGCAAAGCTTCCACTGGTGGCGACTTCCCAGTTTGGTGTCGCATCGATGCCGTCGAGTTTGGCGAAGAAAACGGAATCAACATTGACGATGCCGGGCGCACGGCCGAATTCGCAGAACAATCGGGAGCCGATGCCATCCATGTAAGCGCCTATGCCCACCCTTTGGGAGCCGGCTTCACCCAAGCGCCCATAGTTCACGCCGAAAACGGATTCGCAGGTTTTGCCGCGAGCATCAAGGCCAGGGTGTCGGTTCCGGTCATCGCCGTCGGTCGCATCTCGCCCGAGGCGGGCGACAAGCTGATTCGCGAAGGCCGGGCCGATATAATCGCCATGGGGCGACCGATGCTTGCCGATCCGGCGATCGCCCAGAAACTCAAGGAGGGCCGAGCCAAAAGCATCCGTCCCTGCATCTATTGCTACACCTGCGTGGCTCAGGCCTTCTTCGACCGCTCGGTGCGTTGCGCGGTCAATCCCATCACGGCTCACGAGGCCGAATTCGCCGAAGCCCTGCGCGAGAAATCTCCCCGACCCATGCGTGTCCTGATTGCCGGCGGCGGCCCAGCAGGCATGGAAGCGGCACGAGTCGCAGCGACTCGTGGCCATCGGGTGACGGTCTACGAGAAAAGTCGCCAACTCGGGGGCACCCTGCGCTTTGCCGCGCTGGTCTATGAACCCAACGAGCGACTTCTCGACTGGCTGGAAAACCAGGTCCACGCGTTGGGAGTCGAGGTCATCCTGGGGCGGGAACTGCTTCCCGAGGACGTCCGGGAGCAGCAAGCCAACGCGGTCATCGTCGCGACAGGGGCCCGTCGAGAGAATCCGCCCATTCCGGGATGCGACCTTTCCCATGTCCTGGATGGCGATAGCCTCCGTGGCCTTATGACCGGTGAGGAAACCGGAAACGCCACCCGTTCTCTCGGAGTTCTTGACCGTTTCGTGATCGGCGCTGGCCGCAGGCTCGGCATCCTGCGTAGCCCTGGGCGCTTGCGCACCCTGTCCCACCGTTACATGCCCCTGGGCAAACGCGTTGTCATCATCGGGGGGGGTCTGGTGGGCATTGAGCTCGCCGAGTTTCTCGCCGAACGCAACCGCAAGGTCACCGTCCTCGAAGAAGAAGCGATTTTCGCTCTCCAAATGGCTCACCCCCGGCGCTGGCGAGTACTCCATGACGTGCGCAAAGCCGGAGTAGACTTGGTGCCTCGCGCCCGAGTGGACCGAATCACCGAGCGTGCCGTCGACTTCTCGGTCTCGATCGGGGACGAAAAAGTCGAAACTCGCAGCATCAAGGCTGACAGTGTCATCGTCACCCTCGGCCTCGAACCCAACCCGGATCTGGCTGCTAGGATGGACGGCAGCGATGCCCGGGTCATTTCCATTGGCGACTGCACTGGGGTCGGATATATCGAGGGCGCCATCGGCGAAGGCTTTCGCGCGGCCCTTGCCATTGATTCACCTGCCATTGATTCACCTGCCATTGATTCACCTGCCATTGATTCACCTGCCATTGATTCAAACGAAGCCTGAAACCTGTTACGCCCCAGGAAAAGCGCGACCACATCGGTTACTTCACAAGCGCTACTTCACAAGCGCTACTTCACAAGCGCCACTTCACAAGAGCTTCTCCACAAGCGCCACTTCATCACAACCGCCATTACCACTACTTCCGCAATCACCGAAAGGTCTTCGATAGGGGGTTTGATCATGAGCGAGGCATCCGCGAACGAGAGCAAGCCGCGTCGGCTTCTCACCAAAGCTGGAATCGGAATCCAAGAGGGGCTCCCCCTAGAAGTCGGTGATGGAGGCACCGAAGATCTCCGCAAGGGGCTGCAGATGATGATGGACATGGAGTCGATTCGGCAGCTCAAGCACGCCTACTTTCGCTGCATCGACACCGCGAACTTCGAGGAACTGGCCACCCTGTTCCACGACGATGTCCTGGTGCATTTCGTGGGCGGCAACTACGAATGGAAATTTCAGGGCAAGGAAGAATATTTGGACTCGATTAAGAGTTCGTTCACCAATCAATCCGTAGGCCACCACAATGGCCATCACCCCGAAATCCAGATGCTGAGCGAGACCGAGGCCACGGGGATCTGGTACCTGGCCGACAACATGTGGGTGATGAATTACAACTTCTTCACAAGCGGCACCGCCATCTACTGGGATCGCTATCTCAAGGTGGATGGCCGCTGGCTCATCAAGGACACCCGCTACGAGAGGATTTACGAGCTGAGCAGCGCCCTCGAGGAACCGCCTCCGTTTTCGGTCCACTACCTGGGGGCCCACGGCAGCCCTTCCCAAAAAAGTAGCTAGCCCCATGGAAAATACCCCCGAGAACGCCCAAGCAGAAAAGGCCAAAAAAGGGCGGCGCAGTTTTCAGGAAGCCCAGCTCGGCCCTCTCAAGCTATCCAACCGCTTCATCAAGGCGGCTACCTTCGAGGGGCTTGCGCCGGAGAACGTGGTGAGTGACGAGCTCATCAGCTTCCACCGCCGAATTGCCGAAGGCGGGGTCGGCATGACGACCATCGCCTACTGCGCGGTGGCCCCCGATGGACAGGGCGCGCCCAACGAGATCGTCGTCGGACCGCCCGCAGCCGAAGGGCTTCGCCGCTTCACCGATGCCATCCACGAAACCGGGACAGCCGCGTCCATCCAACTCGGGCACGCGGGTCCTGTGGGCGCCGGCGCCGGGCAGAAAGGCCTTTCCCCTTCCCGAGTCTTTGCCCCCCAAGCACTTCGCTTTACTCGGGCCGCCGGGGAGGACGATCTCCAACGTGCGATTCAGAACTTCGCGAGCGCCGCCAAGGTCGCCGCGGACTCGGGCTTCGATGCGCTGGAACTGCATTTCGGTCACGGCTACCTGATCAGCTCCTTTCTCAGTCCCAGCCTGAACCGGCGCAAGGACCGCTGGGGCGGAACTCTCGAGAACCGAGCGCGCCTGGCCCGTGAAGTCGCCCAAGCGGTGCGTCTGGCCGTGGGAGATGGCATTGCGCTGATTGCCAAATTCAATATGGCGGACGGCGTCGCCGGAGGCTTCTGGCTCGACGAAAGTATCACCGTGGCGCGTATGCTCGAGACCGACGGTCACCTCAACGCACTGGAGCTCAGCGGGGGTAGTTCTTTCCAGAACCCCATGTACCTGTTCCGCGGTGAAGCGCCCATCCACGAAATGGCCTCGGCATTTCCCCAGCCCCTGCGCATGGGCTTCAAACTCGGAGCCGGGCGCTTCCTGCGTGAATACCCCTTCGAAGAGGCCTATTTCCTGCCATATGCCCGGCAATTTCGCGATGCCCTGGACATGCCCCTGATCCTGCTGGGCGGACTCAATCGATTGGATACCGTCGAGAACGCCTTGGCCGAAGGCTTCGAGTTCGTCGCCCTGGGTCGCGCACTTCTGCGAGAACCCGGCCTGATTCGCCGCTGGCAGGCTGGGGATGAAAGCGAGGCCCTGTGCATTCACTGCAACAAGTGCATACCCACGATCTACCAGGGTACCCACTGCGTTCTGGCTCCGAGCGCCATTCGGTAGCTGCCCAGACAAGCGCCTTGGCGCAACGAGCCTCGCCCGAGGTCAGGACCTCTTGAGCCCGCGCAGAATGATCTCGGTCAGATCGTCGGCGGTCTGCTTCGGAGTTTTCTCGATCACCGGGTGCACGCTTGACCGCGAAAACTCCTGGCCCAGACCGGCCAGAACATGGGCCACCGCGGCGGTATCCAGGGGAGCAATATCGCCTTGCTCCACGGCACGATCGAGCAGACTCTGAACAATTCCCGTCAGATAGTTCTCGTGGGTATCGAAGAGCCGCTTGGCCCCAGGGAGTTCTACTAATGTCCGAACCATTTCGCCCTGCTCGTCCCGAACGGCCTCATTGGCCGCCGCCAAGTACGCGCGCAAGGCCTCAAGCGGGGGCAGGCTCGGGTCCAGGGAAGCAATCGCCGCGCGGCCGATCCGGTGCAGGCGACGATCGGTGACCGTCAGCACCAGTTCATCCTTACTGGGTGAAATCCCGTAGAGGGTACGAAGCGAACAGTTCACCCGGGCCGCGATCTGGGCCATGGTGACATCCGCCAGGCCCTCCCCCACCACAAGGCTCTCGAGTTCATCGAGCAGTTCGCGCTGGCGATTCGTCAGCCGACGCTCGATCTCCAGGGGCAGCAGCGGCTTGGGCGGGCGCACTCCGGGCAAACGAATGCGCGGTTTGGCCTCCTCGGCGGCGTCGGGCGACGTCAAGGCAGCAGCGCCTCGGGGATCTCCACGACCCGAGCCCGAAGCCACTCGCCGAGGCTCTTGGCCTGCCCATCCTGGCGCGTAGATGCGGCCACGCCCTCTTCGAGCAGCCCATGAATCAGGAAATTCAGCGAGCGAAGGGCGGGCAGGGGATGACGATCCACCTGCATAGAAGCGGTCTCGGGCAGCAGTTCCTGCAACTTTTCAGTGGAGAGAAAAGCATCGAGCCAAGCCCAGGCCTCATCGCTCCGTGCGAAAACACCGAGATTGGCATTTCCCCCCTTGTCCCCCGAACGCGAACCGTAGACGACACCCAGGGGAACTCTTCGGGTGGGCCCCCCCGGCGCTGTCGCCTGGGGCCCAGGGGTCGGGGTCACGGAAACCTCCGCCGGCGGAATCACCGAGGAAACCGTCCGGGCTTCCCCGCCCAGCACGACCACCTCCTGGGGAACCGTCGCCGCCGAAATACACGCGGGCTCGTACACGCCAAAAGGCCGCCCGTTGCCTGGCCCGCCCCCCACGCCAAAGAAGCCAGGGATCGTGGCCAGGGCCAGGTCGCCGATTCCGTTGGAAAAGGCACGCCCCACCTTCGACTGGTCGGGATCCTTCACGCTGATCTTCAAGATCGCCACCGCCTCCTCGTTGCTCGCGGGATCCTCGCAGTCCGTCCGCATCAGCCGGGTGGTGGCCTGGGCGTAGTCGTCTGGCCCATAGGGGGATGAAGCCCAAAACGCTTCTTCGACGAGCGCCGCTTTGGCCTCGATGTCCAGGCCCGTGAGGCAGATATTGACGTCGTTTCGGAAACCGCCCGAGCGATTGATGCAGACCTTGAGGGTCGACGGCGGGGGCTCGCCCTGGATGCCGTACATGCGAACCCGATCCTTTTCCACCTGCTCAAGCTCGATGGTGTCAAAGCGGGTGGTGACATCGGGACCAAAATATTCTGGCCCACCAATTTCGTAGAGCAGCTGGGAGGTCACGGTCCCGATGGAAAC
>DUCT01000167.1 GCA_012959665.1 Myxococcales bacterium
CCCGCCACGGGATCCCCTAGGGACTTAACACAACGCCCATGCTCGGACGTTGTGCTGGGAGGCAGCTTGTATGTCCTATCCCCATCCCACCCCTCGTGATGAGGAAGTGAGGGCCACCTACGACCGCTTGAAATCCCAATTCCGACTCCCCCCCGCTTCGATGCCGGGCGACCGATTCTAGTTCGCCTGGCACGCAGTCTCGAGTGCCTCTAGATGCCTTCACCACTCGCGAAGTCAACGGGCTCCGGGCTTGGCCCCAACGGACCGCGAGAGGCCCGACCGGCCATGACACCACCAAGCAAGACAAGCGCCACGAAAACCAACTGGGGTAGGGTTTCAGGCAGAGCAGGCCCCGCGGTATCGACAACCAACTTGGCTTCTCGCAGAAGGATCCCGGCCCCCATCAAAAAAACTAAGGCCCCAAAAGATCGGCGCAGCGATGCTGGGCTGATCAGTCGAGTGAGGCGTGTCCCGATGAGCGAGCCGCCCACGGCACAGACGCTGATCAAAGCCACTAGTCCGTAATCGATACTCACGTGCGCCACGTAGCCCGAGAAACCTGCCAGACTGTTGGCCACGATGATCACGAGGGACGTGGCCACCGCGGCCGGCATCGCCAGCCCTGCCCAGAGCGCGAGAGCCGGCACGATCAGAAAACCGCCCCCTGCACCGACCAGCCCTGTGAAGGCCCCCACCAGCAACCCTTGGAGGGCCAGCATATAAGCACCACGGGGGGCCGGTTCGATCACCTCCACCCGCCCTCTCCGGCCGCGCCACATGGCGATCGACGTGAGAATCATCACGCAGGCGAAGAGCAGGAGAAGAATCCCTCCGTTCATCGATTCGCTGACCCGGCCCCCCGCGTAGGCTCCCACGATCCCCGTAGCTCCGAAGATCGCCGCGGTTCCCAGCTGCACATTACCCGCCTGCCAATGCCGAAGAGCGCCCACTGCACTGGCGGCCGCCACGATGAGCAACGAACTTCCGATGGCTTCCTTGGGGTCGAGTCCGAACACGTAAAGGAGCAGGGGCACCGTGAGTATCGACCCGCCCCCGCCGAAGAACCCGAGGGATACGCCCACGAGAACGGATAGGCCCAGGCCAACGAGGATCAACTCCTATTCTCCGCGGCCAGTCCGAGCCGGTCCCACTCCAGCATGCCGCCGGCAAGGTTGTGAGGGCTTTGGAATTTCAACTCGTAGAGCAGTTCGCATGCTTTCTCGGACCTCTTTCCCGAGCGACAAATGAGCAAAAGCGGGCGTGGATCGTCCTGCAAGCGATTCAGACTTCCAACTTCACCCAAGGGAAGAAACTCCGCGCCCGGGATATGGCCGAGATCTCCCTTCCACTCCCGGGGTTCGCGAACGTCGACGATTCGGAATTCGTCCAGGCGTTGGGCAGCTTCAGCCGGAGCAATATCTTGATAGTTCTTCATTTCGAAGGATCTCCTTGGAAAACATTTAGGGGGAGTTTCAAAAAAGAGCGGTTGTTCTTGTCAGGTTCGGGGACTTCCCCGGCGCGAATATTGATCTGGATCGAAGGCAGAATCAGCACAGGCATATCCAGTTCGGCATCTCGTTTCCGGCGCATGGCCACGAATTCCTCCCGGGAGGTTTCCTGGTTCAGCTGGACATTCGTTTCTCTCTGCTCCCGAACAGTGCTCTCGAAGTGCATCGGACGATTTCCCGGACGGTAGTCATGACAGGCAAAGAGACGAGTATCACCGGGAAGTGCATAGAGCCTCTGAATCGAATCGTAGAGCGCATCCGCTGAACCATTGGAAAAATCGCAGCGTGCGGTTCCGTAATCCGGCTGAAAGAGCGTATCTCCCAGAAAAACCGCGTCTTCCACCTGATAGACCATGCAGGCCTCGGTATGTCCGGGGGTAGACAGCGCACGCAGCATGAAAGTGCCGGCATCGATTTCGTCCCCATCCTCGGCCAATATGTCGAATTGGCTCCCGTCCGCGGGGAAATCCGCGCCCAGGCCGTAGATTTCGGCAAACACCCTCTGGACGTTCACGATGCCAGCACCTATCACGCCCTGGGCTCCGTAACGTTTTCGGAAATACGCCATACCCGACATGTGATCGGCGTGTGCGTGCGTCTCGAACACATAGGGAATCGTCAGCCCCAGTTCCTCGATAGCCGCCGCGATCCGATCGCAGGACTCGGTGAAGGTGCAGGCACTCCTGGGTTCATAGTCGAGTACGGGATCGATGACGACACCGATTCGGCCTTTGTGGACGAGATAACTGAGGCTTCCAGTACGCTCGTCGAAAAAGTGGACGATGTTCAAAACAGGCTCCTATAATGTAAACCACTATATGTTTATATAATTATATTGACATATTAGGAAATGTCAATAGACTGTCTACATGACAAAACGTAAATCCGCGAAAACAGCGACTGAGCACAGGATCCTGGGGCCCGAGGCCCTGGAACTTGTGGCGACCCGATTCCGTCTCCTGGGCGATCCCTCGCGCCTACGGCTGTTGAATCTGCTCATGCAGGGGCAGAGTTCGGTCCAGGATCTCGTTTCGGCTTCTGGGCTCAGCCAGGCCAACGTCTCCCGCCATCTGGGACTTCTCCGGCAGGATGGGATCGTCGGGCGCATCCGGGAGGGAAACCGCGCCCTCTACCGGGTCATAGACCCGGATATCGAGCGCCTATGCGACATCGCTTGCGGCGGACTGGCCCACCGGCACTCCCAGGGCTCCAGCGCTTTCGATACGCCCACCCGCTAGCCCAGCAGGACGGAGCAACAGAAGGGCCCAATAGCGGACGCCTCCGGGCGGCGGCCCTCCTA
>DUCT01000168.1:0-368 GCA_012959665.1 Myxococcales bacterium
CACGCCCGGCCAGGGCGAGAACCCGACGGCTCCCGCCTCCGATCATGATGGGGGGATGAGGGCGCTGCACGGGAAGGGGCACCCCGGTGTACTCGTGCACATTCACATGCTCGCCGGACTGATCAATGGGCTCCCCGGCCATGTGGGCCTTGACCAGGGCCACGGTCTCGGCCAGGCGGTCAATGCGCACGGGTGCGGGATCGAAACGCATCCCGAGCGCGGCGTACTCGGGCTCAAGCCAACCGGCCCCAAGCCCCAACTCCAGACGCCCCTCGGAAAACAGGTCCAGGGTGGCGGCTTCCTTCGCCAGCACTGCCGGGTGTCGATAGTCCTGACAGAAAACCCTGCAGCCCACGCGCAAAGTAGTT
>DUCT01000168.1:378-16572 GCA_012959665.1 Myxococcales bacterium
ACCGCCATCGCGGGCACCGCCGCGAGTTCCTGGAGCGGATGCTTGCTCCGCTCAAGGGCCGGCCCCGGCCCGATGATATGGTCGGCGAGGTGCAGGCACGCGTAGCCGAGTTCTTCTACCCGACGAGCGCGTTCGCGCCAAGCCGAACCGCTCTCGGCGCTAAAACTCTGGACAGCAAATCGAAAGGGTCGGCTGGACATCAAACTCCTCGGGGCCTAGGGCTCGGGCGTAGTAGGGGTCGGGCGTAGTGGGGGTGGGGCGTAGTAGGGGTGGGGCGTAGTAGTTGATGGGGCTCAGTAGTGATGGGACCCAGTGAAGGCAGCGTCAGTGAGGGGGCGTAGCGGAAGGCGCTTGGCCGAGGAAAAACCCGACTCAGCGGCCACGGATAGAGTCAGAGGGGCGAGCTGCCCTCCAGGCACCAGCGAAGGGAGCGCCTCAACAGTTCGAGGAAGACGGGGGATTCCCAGGATCCACGCTCGACCCGGGGATAGGCATCCATGAGCGGGCGCATATCGTAGCGACCCCGACAGTGGCCCAGGGTCAGATAGAGAACTTCGCCCTCACCCTCGGGATGGAGGTACATCACCAGCCGGGGTTCATCCCCCGGCCAGTCGGCTTCCACAAAGCCCACGGCCTGGCCGCTAAAGTGCGTGGCCAGCAGGGCCTCAACCTGGCCGTGGTATTCACAAAGATAGAGTTCATCCTCCACCTCGAAGGGTTCGATTCCCGCCACCAGGGGATGCTCGGGATTCACGTTCTCCACCGTGTAAGGAGCAATCGGCGGGTGGGCGATGAACTGGCTTCCCAGGGTGCGCATCAAGGTGTCCTGGGTACGCGGTGAAGCCACTCGCCCGTCGTCCAAAAAGTCCATTACCGAATTGGTGCCGTGGAGCGCCAGCCAGCGCCCGCCGGCGTGCACGAAATTTTGGAGTGCCTTCTCCTGCTCCGGGCTCACTCCCTCAAGGTCACACGTGTAGGTGATCAGGAAGTCCGAAGCCTCGAGCGCTTCAAGATCGCGGTAGTCCCCAGCCACCCGGGTTCGAACATTTTCGTGTTCGCCCAACAGTCTGAGCAATTCCACCCGGGCGAAATCGAAATCGTGCCAGCGTCCACCGCAAACGAGATAGGCGTTGATGGGTGTGGTCACGCCGGATCGAATTCTAGGGGGAGCGTAGTCATGCCTCGCAGCAAAATATTCGGCGGGTACTCGGGCGGCGGGCTTCCCTGGGCGATTCTTGGGTTGGGAAGGCGCTCGAGCAGCGCTTCGAAGGCCTTGGCCATCTCCATTCGCGCCAACTGGGCCCCCAGGCAGAAATGCACTCCCGCCCCGAAGGCGAGTTGCTCCCCGGCATTGGCGCGGGTCACGTCGAATCGGTGGGGGTCGGGAAAGATCGCCGGGTCACGATTGGCTGCCGAATAACGCACCAGCATGGCCGAGCCCTTTGGAATCTCGACGCCGCCCAACTCCGTGTCCTGGATACAGACCCGCCACATATTGGCAGTGGGCGTGGACAGCCGCAGGATTTCCTCCACCGCATTGGGAATCCTCTCGGGCTCGGCGCGAAGGAGAGCGCGTTGCTCGGGATCCTCGACCAGCAGCCGCATGCCATGGCAGATCGACGACGCAGTGGTCTCGTTTCCCGCCACCAGCAACTGTTGGAGAATCGACAAACACTCGGCGATATCCAGAGGCGCCTCGCCCTCGACCTTGGCATTCACCACAGCGGACAAGATGTCGGCCTGGGGATTTTCGGCGCGATCCTTCAGAACTTTTTCGAAGTATTTCTGGAACTCGACAATCAGCTTCCAGGCCTCCACCTGTTCCTCGGGGCTGGCCATTCCTCCAAGCTGGGCCACAAAGCCGTCGCTCCACTTCTTGAACTTCTCGAGATCCGCGCGAGGAACCCCCAACTGCTCGGCAATCACCGTGAGCGGAAGGGGGACTGCGAATTTCGACCGAAGTTCAACCCGGCCTTCTGCCGCGAACCCATCGATCAACTCCTGGGTCAGCGCTTCAATGCGCGGAGCCAGCGCACTCACCCGGCGCAGGCTGAATCCCTTGTTGACCAAGGAGCGGAAACGCCGTTGCTCCGGCGGGTCGGCGGTGAGCATGGTGTCCACCGGCGGGTAGCCCCCCTTCATGACCTCCGCCACGGCGTCGGGCACTTTGGCCTTAGCCCCTCCGCCCATCATCAACATGAAGCGATTGGAGAAGGTCTCGTGGTCACAGAGAACCTGGTTCACCAACGCGTGGCTCGACACGAGAATCAAACCCGTATTCGCTTCGCGATAAACCGGAGCCTCGGCCACCAAACGATCGTTGTATTCAAAGGGCTGCGCCTGAACCGCCGGGTCGAAGGGGTTAAAACTCGCGAGAGCCCTCTTCTGCTCTGACGACGGTGCGGAACCTGGGGTGGATACTTCGTCTGTGCTTGGGCTCATCCTGTCTCCTTCTGACCTTCGGCAGCGTACCAGATCGGGGAACTCCAGAGTCTCTCCTGGATCGTTTGGGGAACCACCGGATTACGACATCCTTCCGGGCGTGCGGCCTCGTCCAAGGCGATGCACTGGCGTTGATTCCAGCGGCAGCTTGGATTTTCGATCACGCGCAGGTAGTAGACCGCATTGCGCTGGGGATCAAAATCCGGGTCGCGCCAAACGCTACAAAGGCTGTCCGCGCCCGGCCCGCGAGGCTCGCAGGTATCCAGATCCACATCGGCTTCGTTCTCTCCCCCGGCCACGTCGTAGACCTTCTCATAGAAAAGCCCGTCGTCGCCCAGCCAACCCTTGATGATCTGGGCGCGCTGGAGCAGGCCGCCCGGATGCCCTGGCGCCCCTGGATCGCGCAGAGCAGAGACCACGAACGCCGGCGCCGACACCGCTTCCGATCGAGGAGGAAGATCGCCCCCCATGGGAACGCCCCCGGCATACCCCGATTTGACGAGGCCCGGAGCGTCACACAGATCCGCCGGATAATTCCAGCCCCCAAAAAACCGCGCCGTCAAACGTGGACCGCTGGTGCCAAAGACCTCCCGCCGCTCCATGGCGTCAAAGAGAGAGTCCCGGGAATTCTCCTCGGCCCAGATCCCCGCCAGCCCTCCAGGACTGGAAATGACGTTAAAAATCGCCGCCACCAACGAGGATTTCGTCGACAGTCGCAGAGCGGGCGTCGCATCCTCGACGCCGCGCCAACCGTCGTAGCTGTACTCTTCGACGTCGCCCGGAGTGGCGTTGTGGCTATCCGTGGCAGCCAGAATGCCGAGCTTGTAGGGATTGACACCGATCCTCTTCTGCTCGCGAAAACCCTCCACCAGGACATTGCGCACATAATCCAACCGAGACACACAGCCCTGGCCCGCCAGTGCCCCGGCCCCTGTTCCCTCTATGCAGTCCGGAGTGGTGGGTGGGCGCCACTCCTCAAAATTGCAGAACTCGTCCGGGGCCGCGACCACGCCGTACATGTCGTTGCGGCATTCGGAATCACCCTTGACCTGAGAAATTTCCACCAGGGGCTCGAGTTCTGCGCGCAGTTCCGCCCGAGCCCGCTGGACAGCCAGGGGAAGATCCCGTCCGGTGACCGTGAACATGCGCCCATTGCTGAGATTCGAGTTGTGCGGGAGGGTGAGGACATCGCATCCCGTCCCCGCCTCCAGACACTGCGTCTTGAGACGCCCCCACAAATCGTACACATCGGGGTAGTCCACCCATGCGGTGGGCGAAGCCGGAACGGCATCGTTTCTGAAAATCACGTTGTGATGAACTTTCGCCAACCCGGGGGTGGCCGTGTACTCGTAAGCGTTGAAAGCCGTAAACGAACACTCGGCGCTGCGGTCGTAGTAGCGCGACGCCGCAGCCTGCTGCTGCCTCCAGACGTCCGCCATCGCGTCCCGACAAAGATCCGAGGATTCCCCGCAGAGCGCCGCGCTACGGACGGGCATTTCCTGCTGGGGATCGAGAGAAGACGTGATCGCCCCGACTCGCGATACGAACTCCCCCATTTCAGGATTGGGGCCAGCCACTTCGCCGCGAAAAATCTGACACGCCTCGGAGTCATAGCGGCTGGAATTCTTGCGGGTACACAGGGCCACCTCGCCCTGATAGGACGCATGATCGGTCAGCGCGGCAAAATCAAGGGGTCGCTCGAGTTGGGCGAACCGGAGGGGGTTTCCCGCCTCGTCATAGGGAGCGAGACCAATTTTATCGCCTCGGGCAAAGCGGTAGACATCGTCGGCGCTCCCGCGCACGTCCCACATGTTCGCGTCAAAAGAAAGCGCCGAGTGAACGTGAAGTTCGCCCCAAAAAGCCTTGCGAAGCGGATCGCGATTCGCGCACGCGTCTCGCTTTTCGCTGTAGGGCCGACCCGAGGGCGCGGTGGCCAAAGGACCCTCCCCCGGCTGGGAACTACGGCCGACTGCTTCGATGGGGCTACCGGGCTGGCAGCCCTGAGAACCCAAGACCAGGAGCGCTGCAATCAGGAGCGCTGCACCAAAAACGACCGGGCCCGGTTGGACCCGGCGAGCCTTGCCCGAAGCCCCGCCCCGCGCGTTACCCACCATATTCACTTCCCCCTCAGCCGCTCCTTTGAATTTCCTTCCAACGATCGACCCCTCGGCCGACCCCCGTGCCCTCGCCAAGAAAAAGAGGGGCTGCGGACCGAACACAATAGTTTTGTATCCTTCCGTCGGCTACCGGGACGCACCTCGGGCTCCAGACTCAGAACAACTCTTCCAGGAAAGGTCACGGGAACTCCATGAGTCGCGCGCAACTGATCGAAATGACCAAGCGGCACTTGGCCCACGCCCAGGCGGGCACCGTCGACCAGGCGCCCGGGGTCCTCCGGGTACCGGCACAGCACTACACCGATCCCGGCCGCTGGCGGCGCGAAGTGGAGCTCATTTTCAAGCGCTTGCCCCTCGCCCTCGCCTTCTCCAGCGAACTGCGTGAGAAACACGCCTATCGGGCCCTTGAGGTCTGCGGGTTCCCGGTTCTCCTTGTCCGCAATGGACAGGGGGAAATGCGCGCCTTCGTCAACATGTGCAGTCATCGGGGCGCCCATGTGGTCGCCGAGGGCCGGGGCCAGGCGCGACGCTTCATGTGCCCCTATCACGCCTGGACATACACCAGCGACGGAGAACTGGCCGCCATTCTCGACGGTGACGAATTCGGCGAGGTGGACCGCTCTTGCCTGGGCCTGACCCCGCTTCCCGTCAGCGAACGGGCGGGGATGATCTTTGTCGTGCTCTCCCCGGGCGAAGCCTTCGATTTCGACGCAGCCCTGTGCGGCTACGGCGAGATTCTCGATCACCTGGGACTGGCGGACGCCCACGTTGTCGGGTGCCAGAGCGTTGAAGGGCCCAACTGGAAAATCGCCTACGACGGCTACCTCGACTTCTACCATCTGCCCATCCTGCACCGGAAATCCTTTGGGCCCGACATCGGAAACAAGGCCGTCTACGACACCTGGGGGCCACACCAGCACGTGGGGATGCCCCTCCCGAGCTTGAAGGCTTTGGCGGCCAAGCCCGAAGAAGAGTGGCCCATGAACGTTTTACTCGCGGGCATCTGGACGATCTTTCCCCATGTCTCGATTGCCACGTTCGATGCCGACGGGCCGCTCTACATGGTCTCTCAACTCTTTCCCGGCGCGACCGTGCACGAGTCGGTCACGCTGCAAACCTTCCTCTCGCCCGAGGTTCCCAGCCCCGCCCGGGAAGAAAAAATCCAGGCACAGATGGATTTCCTCCACCAAGTGGTCCAAGACGAGGACTACGCGACCGGCAAGCGGATCGGCCGCGCCCTGACCACCGGGGCCAAGCCCCATGTCCACTTCGGCCGCAACGAGGGTGGGGGCCAGGCATTTCACAGCTGGGTGGACGCCCTGCTCGAGGTCGAAGGACCGGACCTACTTCCGCTGTTTTCCCAGGCAGTGGGTCCCCGGGTGCGCTGATCCACCCGCCAAGCTCAGTCGATCCCGGATTCGCTAAGGTTGCCCGCCAGAATCCTCGGCCCCGGCGGGCTAACCCCCGCAGCCCCCGCAGCCCCTTGGAGAGATCGACGCGTGAAAGATATCGACACTCGGATCTTCGCACTCTCGGTGGGCTTTCTCGGACTGGTGAGCCTCCCTCTGGTCGTCTTTCCCGAACTGAGCAACCAAGCGATCACCGTCACCTATGACTGGCTCGCGCTCAACCTCGGCCCCCTGTATCTCTGGGCCGGTGTCGGCAGCTTGGCCTTCGCATTGGTTCTCGCCTTCGGACCCCACGGCGGAGTCATTCTCGGCCAGGATTCCGAGGCCCCGGAATTCAGCAACGCCTCCTGGTTCTCCATGCTCTTTTGCGCGGGAATCGCCAGCGGCCTGCTCTATTGGGGGGTGATCGAATGGGCCTACTATTTCCAAGCGCCCCCCTACGGGGCCGAGGTGGGATCCGACGAGGCGATTCTCTGGGCCACCAGCTACCCACTCTTCCATTGGGGATTCACAGCCTGGGGGTTCTACACCCTGCCCACCCTGGCGGTGAGCTACGCGGTTCACCGCCGAAACGAAGGTGCCTACCGGCTCAGCAGAGCCTGTCGTCCGGTGCTGGGTGATCGGGTCGACGGTAGCCTGGGCCGCGTCATCGACGTTCTCTTCATGGTCGGAATCCTGGGCGGCGCAAGCACTTCCCTCGGGCTCAGTACCCCACTGATCGCCGAGGGCTTCGCCCAGTTAACCGGCACCGCCCGCTCCTTTGGCCTCGATGTCAGCATTGTCTTGCTCTGCTCTGTGATATTTGCCGTGAGCGTCTACGTAGGGCTCGATCGGGGCATCCGTATTCTCAGCAATCTCAACTTGGTACTCGCCCTACTTTTCGTCCTCTTCGTGTGGGCCGCTGGGGATACGCTCTTCATCGTAAAGATGGGAACATCGGCGATCGGCCACGTCGTCCAGAACTTCGTCCTGATGAACTTTTGGACCGACCCCATCGCCCAAACCGGTTTCGTCGAGGATTGGACGATCTTCTATTGGGCTTGGTGGATCGCGTATGCGCCCTTCGTCGGTCTCTTTGTCGCGAGGATCTCCCGGGGACGGAGCATCCGACAGATCGTCGTGGGCATGCTGGTTCTGGGCACGGCGGGCAGCTGGCTCTTCTTCATCGTGCTCGGCAACTACGCGCTCTCCCTCGAACTCAGCCAGCAGTTGCCGGTTCTTGCGATCCTCGAAGAACAAGGCGCGCCCGCGGCCATCGTGGCGGTGATCCTCTCCCTGCCCTTGGGCAAACTCGCCCTGGGCGTGTTCTGTGTCGTCGCCCTCCTCTACTTGGCCACCACCTTTGATTCCGCGGCCTATACCCTGGCGTCCGGGGCCAGCCGCGGCCTCGGACCCGGCGGCGATCCCTCCCGGGGCCACCGCGGCTTCTGGGCCCTGGCCCTGGCGATCCTGCCCATCGCGCTGCTGGGAATCGGCGGGCTGCGCAGCCTTCAAACCGCCTCCCTGGTCGCTTCGGTTCCCCTTCTCGCGGTCGGCTTACTCCTGGCGGTTTCCCTGAGACGCGCGTTGCGAGAAGATTTTCCTTGAAGGAAGGGTCCACAAGCCAGAGACTCCGACCCCCCATCCCGGGAGAATTCCATACTCTTCCCTGGGCGCCTTCTAAGCTATTTTCAGAGAAAGGATAAAACATGGATCGTTTTCTTGAGGGACGAGTCGCTTGGGTCACAGGCGGCGCATCGGGCATGGGTAAAGCCATGGCACTTGCCCTCGCCGACGCTGGAGCCAATGTCGCCATCGGCTCCCTGCTCGCCGGGGCGGGAAAACCCGCGGAAGGCGAACTCGCCTACTTGCCCGGGGAACACGAGTTGAAGCAGGCCCAGGAGGAAATTGAAAGTCGAGGTGTCCGCGCCTTCGCCCATGGGCTCGATGTCACCTCGGACGCGTCGGTTGAGGAATTCCATCGCGCGGCGGTGGATGCACTCGGTCCGGTGGATATTCTCGCCAATGCTGCGGGCATCACCGCCGAACAAACCGTTTGCGGCCACCCGGACCCTCTTTGGCACAAGGTCATCGACGTCAACCTCAATGGCATCTACCGCACCAGTCGACTCTGCTTGCCCGTCATGATCGAACGCAGCTGGGGCCGGATCATTAACATCGCCTCAACGGCGGCCAGCGTGGGCGCGCCGACCTCCGCCGCCTACTGCGCCTCAAAGGCGGGAGTCGTCGGTCTTTCGCGCTGCGTGGCGCTGGAGGGCGCCGCTCACGGCGTCACCTGCAACGCGATCAGCCCCACCTGGGTGGAGACCCGCTTCGGCGCGAGTTGGATGACCGATATCGCCGAGGTGCAGGAAGGCCGGTCGGGTGAGGCCTACATCGCCGACGCAAGGGCGGCCAACCCCCAGAATCGTCTGATTCAGCCCAGCGAAATTGGCGCCTTGGCCTGCTTTCTCTGTCGGGACGAAGCCGCGGGGCTGACCATGCAGGATCTCACCGTCTCGGGAGGTTCGCTCTGGTAATGCCCGCCCCGAACACCGAGAGCTCGGACCCTCTCAGGGACCCGAACCCGAACCGATCGGGCCCGACTCCCCCGGCCGGCTCCGGGCCGCGACGAAGCTCCGCCGGGCTTGCGGCCGGGGCACTTCTGATCACCGCGGCCCTTCTCTACCTGCTTGTCTCCTGGCTCGAGGGGTTCGGCTTCTCCCTGGAGACCAACCCTACCCGCTGGCTGGCCGGAGTCGATCGGGGCGCCGCTCTGGATGCCGTGGGCAGCGCCGCCGAGGTCGTCTCCGCCTTGCTCGCCATCGTGATTACCGTGGTCGCCATCGTCGTGGAACTCGCGGCCACCCGCTACACCCACCGAATCACCGAACTCTTCATTCGCGAGCCCATCAACATCATCGTCCTGAGCTTCTTCGTCTTGACCACGGTGTTGTGTCTGTGGATCGCCGCAACGTTCGGGAGCGAGATCTCCCCGGCAGCATTGCTCCCCCAGACAGCGCTCTGGCTGCCCTTGCTGATGTTGACCACCTGCCTGGTCATTCTGCTTCCCTACTTCGCCTTCGTCTTTGCCTTCGTGTCGCCGCTCAATACGATCCGGCGACTCAAGGCCCAGGCACTCGCGTCCATCGGCCGCTACGCCAAACGCGGAGAAACCGCCCGACTCGAGATCCTCGAAGCCATCGAGGAATTGGCCGACCTCGCCCGAGGATCCCTTCAGCACAAGGATCGAACCATCGCCATGGCGGTCGCCGAAGCGTTTTCGGATCTCCTGCGAGACTTCTGGCAACTGCGCGAGGAGTTGCCCGAGAGCTTCTTCGCCCTGGACGGAGCACTCGCCCGAGACCCGGATTTCGTCGCCGTAGATCCAAGCGTACGCCGTGAACTCGGTCGCCGGGGAGGCTGGCTCGAAGTCAAGGTCCTGCGCCAATACCTCGAGATCTTTTCAAATAGCCTGGGCCAGGCACGGGACGTGGGCAGCTTCCTCGCCATCAAGACCCGACAGCTCGCCACCGAGGCCGACGACACCGAGTACGAGACCCTGAACCTCTGCCTGAAATTTTTCAACAGCTACCTGCGGGCGGCCATCAACGGACGCGACCTGCGCCTGGCCTATTACGTGCTCGACCAGTACCGGCAACTCGCCGAGGAACTGATCGCCCGGGGCGACTTCGAGGAAGCCGTCGAGATCGCCAACTTCATGCGCTACTACGGCCAGATCGCCTACAACGCCGATCTCAAGTTCTTGATCGAGACCGTGGCCTACGATCTCTTCCGCCTGATCGAATTCTCCGAGCAGGAGGAATCCCCCGCTACCGATGCTCTGCTCGCCATCTTTCTCGAGGTGGACCGACCCGAAGAACCGGCCACCGGAGACGAGGATCGACTGCTCGGCGTACGCCGGGTCCAGGCCCAACTCGCCACGGCCCTGCTCGCCCGGGGAGACACCGATCGCGTTCGGCGAATCCAAGAGGACATGGCCCAGGAGCGCCCCGAACGCCTTGCCCGGATTCGCGCCGAACTCGCCGGAGACAACCACCCAAGCTACTGGGAGTTCACCGACCGGGGGGTGAACTTCGCCTACATGCCCCCCGAGCAACGGCCCTATCTCGAGGAATTCTTTTCAGGCTTCGGCGGGCTGCCCCCGGGCGACACCGGACCCAACCCCACCGACAGGCCGGTCTGAGCCCACCGGCAGGCCGGTCTGAGCAGAGCGGGTGGCGAAGGGCGAGTGGCGAAGGGCGAGTGACGGAGAGCCGGTGGCGAAGGGCGCGCTCGTCTTTCGGGACCACCCAGGCTTCTCTACTTCGTCTCGAATGACCAAATGCCGGACCAGCCATCCGGGGCGCCGCCCCCGAGTTCGGCCATGCGCGCCAATAACGCTCGGCTCGGTGGATCGTCACCCCGCCCGGCAATCGCCTGATTCAATGCGGCCCGGGCCTGTTCCCAGCGACCCGCCCGGTACAGGGCGAGGCCCGTCGCATGCGCTTCGAGCCACGCGATCTCCTCCGGGCGGGCGTCCCGTTCGCCCAGCACCTCGTAGATCATCCCGGCGCCCTCCCTGCCCTTGACCCGGATCTCGTCGATGGCCCGGGTCAGGAACGAGTCCGGCAGCCCGCCGACCAATTCCTCGCTGGCCAAAACGCCCACACCGTACGCCTTGGTGAGTCCTTCCAGTCGGGAGCACAGATTCACGCCGTCGCCGATCAGCGTGTAGTCAAAACGCAGATCGCTCCCCAGGTTGCCCACCACAACCGGTGCCGTGTGGAGACCGATTCCCACCCGAAGCCCTTCTGAACCCGGAAGGCCAGGATGCAGTTCGGCGAACTCACTCACCGCCTCTTGCATCTGGACGGCGGCTCGGCCGGCACGCTCGGCGTGGTCTTCCAGAGACAGGGGCGCGCCCCAAAAAGCCATCACCGCATCGCCGATGTACTTGTCCAGGGTTCCCCCGGTCTCGAAGATGATCCGGGTCATCGCAGCCAGGTAGGCGTTCATCAAACGGATCGTGTCCTCGGCGCCCAGGCGTTCCGAAAGTTGGGTGAAGTTGCGAACATCGCTGAACAGAATCGTCAGCGTCCGCGTCTCCCCGCCGAGGCGCAGTTCGGCGTCGCCCTCGGCGAGTTGTTTCACCACGCTGGGGGGCACATAGGTGGCGAACATATTCCGGATCCGGCGTCCCCGGGCTTCCATGGCGAGGCTGCGGGGCACTTCCACTGCCAAGTAGACTCCGGCAACCGTGGTCAGCGGGTAGATGAGATTGAACCAGAGGCCGTATTCCACAAAGGCGACGATGGCCATAATGACCAGGAATACCGCGAGCCCTCCCGCAAACACGAAGCTCATGAGAACCCCTTTCGTGCGCGGAATCACGAAGATCAGGAGCAAGCCGATCAGGATGATCAGCGTGAGCTCGGCCACCACTAACCCATCGTCCCGCCGGATCCCATCCCCGGCAAGCAGGTTGTCGAGGACGTTCGCGTGCACCTCGACCCCGGGAAAGACCCCGGGAAAGGGCGTGGTTTGGGTATCCCCAAGACCCACTTCCGTCGGCCCCACCAGGGCGATCGCCCCCTCGAGTTGCCCCGGAGCCAGGCGACCTGCGAGGACATCCCCCGCACTCACCCGAGCAAACGTGGCCGGGGGTCCGCGAAAATTGATCGTGATTTTTCCGCCCTCGTCGGTGGGGATACTGCGATCCCCCACGCGAACCTCGCGCAGCCCATGCGCGTCCCCGAGCACCATCGCCCGCTGGTCGCGAACCAGTTCGTAGACCGCCAAGGCCAACGAGACGTAATAGGAATCGCCGCAGCGCGCGATCAACGCGGCCCGGCGAATCACCCCGTCAGGATCCCCCACCGAGGACAGAAAACCCGAGCGCCGACCCGCTTGCTGAATGACCGGCACGTTGGTTTCGAGCCCGGTGCAGGTGAGGATCGGCGCGCGGCCTCGAGCCGGCACCCTGGCCACCGAAACCTGGGAGCGAGCAATTTCCGGGAGCCGTGCGGCCAAGGTCGCCGGCGGGTCGGCTTCATCGATACCGGTGCGAAAGAAATACCCCAGGGCAGCCCGGCGAGAGGCGGACAGTGCACCGGCCAAGCGGGCGTCGGTGTCCGTGCGCGCCAACGTCCGATCCAGGGAAGCAATGGCCTCATCGACCGGGGCGCTCTTCGGCGTCTGCTCCGCCAATACCCGGCGGGCCAAACCCAGCGCCGAGGCTTCGGGGGGCGTCTCGTTTTCGCTGAACACCAGGTCCAGACCGATGGCCACCACTCCCGCCTCCACCAGGCGGTCCACCAGATCGGCCAGGAGCGAGCGCCGCCAGGGCCAACGACCAAATTCATCGAGGCTGGCGGCATCAATGGCCACCACGGTCACCGGCGAGGTCACGGGCACCGGGCCCCGGAGACGAAAGCGCGCGTCCAGCAGTGAGTACTCGGCCCGATCCAGCAGCCACGGGTGCAGGGCGAAGAGCAGGATTGACCCACCCAGCGCCAGCCAACCCGCCCAGACTGCTCGAATGCCGGAACTCATCACAATGCTGCCCAGAGGATCCCCGGCCCGAGCGCCAAAGCAAGGGCACGATCGGTTTGAGCCGGATGAGTGGCCAGCCTAGGGCGCGTCGCTGCCCACTTCGCCGGGGTCGAAAACGATATCGCCCAAAGGATCGTCCCCTGGATTGGAGCCCACTTCGCCGGGGTCGAAAACGATATCGCCCAAAGGATCGTCCCCTGGATTGGAGCCCACCTCGCCCGGATCGAAGACAATGTCCGCCAACGGGTCGATCCCAATACCCGCAAATTCATCGGCATCGGTCCGATCCTCGATCACTGGATCCGGGGGCTCGAGCACCAGCGCCTCGCCCACGACATCGCCGATGCCTCCGCCGTCGGGCCCGGCACTCACTGCGGGTAGGCCCGTACCCACCAACAGGTCGACCTGGAGGCTTGCGAGTTCCAACGGGACCGAGCTGAAGAACGCCACCGGGACGAAATCGCCGGGGCAGTCGGCGGGTTCGCCAATACGGTCACGATAAACCACACGGCACTGTCCGGGAGGCACGGGCAGGTGAACGCCATCGAGCATCGCGGCGGTAATCCCCCCCTCCCAGTTCCGAACCACGGTCGAAATTTCTTCCTCGTCCTCGGGCGAGTCCCCGTCGAGGCTCCAGATCCCACCCCTCTTTTCGGCTCCGTCCACCCGAGTCGTGCCCTCGGTGCCCTTTACGCCCATGATGGCTGTGGGCGTGTGAATCTCGATTCGCGTGGTTCCGCCGAAAGCTTCGCCGACCCGGGTCCGCAGTTGGCCGCTGAGCTGGCGAAGAATCGATGGCTCGGTCAGCGCTTCGGGGCCGACCCACATCTGGTCGATGGTCAGCAGAGTGTCCTCACCCAACCCCAAGGTCGTGTCGTCCACGAGGACGATCTTTGCCGCCGAATTCAATCCCGTACGCAACGTGTCGCCCACCCAGACCGCCTCGTCCACCACGGCCGCCTGCCAGGTGGTCTCCGTCGCGGCCCGTCGAACCACCTCGCCGTACACGTCCGCCACGAACCCCACGGGCTCGGCGGCAAGGCTCGCTCCGGTGACGCCCGGGACACACAGCACTGAGGCGAGGGCCAAACGGCCCCGGGTCCCGGATGTTCGGGCACGGCCGGGCCCGCGCGCGACTCGATGGGCGGCGGAAGAATTTCTTCGCATGGGAAGCCTCTTGGGAATTAGGGGACCGGGGACCGGGATCTCCCGATCCCGGGGTTAAAATCGCCCCGAGCTAGTACCTATAAGTGCCCAAAAAGCTGATTTCGTGTCGCTGATAGTCGTAATAATTCACGTTCGAACTGCGATTTGTGTAGCGATAAGCAATTTCGAGGCTTGTATTCTCCCCGAGGGGTCTCTCGACGCCTGCCCGAAGGATCGCGATCGTGTCCCGCCTCGGCCCCACGGTCGGCTCGCGAAGCGAGGGCACCGCGTAGTCGCGCCACTCGACCCGGGCGTCGACGATGGACTGGATCTGCCAAGGGAGCGCCAGGGCCAGGGTGAATATCGGCTGGTTGCCCGATGCGAGGAACTGGTTCCCGGCGCTGTCCTCGTTCCGGTAGCGGTAGCCCACTCGGAGCCAACTCGAGGCCCCGGCATTCGGCGAAGCCAAAACCGCAGGCAGGAGATAGAAGGCATCGGCTCCGACGTACTCGACGCTCCCGGTGCGATCGAATTCTGGGTCCGCGGGCGTAAAATAATAAGTCCGGTCCTCGACGCGAAACGACACCCGAGTGGCCCAGCGCGGAGAGATCTTCCAGGTCAGCCCCGGCTCCAGGTTCTGGGACGAGCGGTACGACTTCCAGTCCGCCCAGGCGTACTCGAAGCCGTAACGAAGGTCGACTTCCAAAGCGTCATTGAGTTCCATGTGACCCCAGGCCCAGGTCAGGCTGGTCTGCTGATCGAATTGACCGTCCGCGGTGTAGAAGTGTCCGTACAGGGTCTGGCCCACTTGGACTCCGAGTTCATCGTCGCCGAAAGCGTACGCGCCGCCCAACGTCGTCAACGCACGCCAGCCCTGCTCGCCCGAGGACGTGAAGCTGTCGTCGCTACTGGCCAGGTTGATGTTGGAGTCGTATCCCATCCCCGCGCGCACGAAGACCTCCCAGGGATCCGGGTCAATGCGCTCGATTTGTGTGAGATATTCGGTTGCGGAAAGCGCCAGCGGGGTGCCCGGGAGCCGTTCTTCAACGATTTCAAATTGCGCCTTGGCGGCGGGGTAAAGCCTTCGCGCCAGGGCGATCATGCCGCGCCGGTAGGCCACGGCGCCGAGCAGGGAAGGATTGACGCCCAGGGCCTGGGAGAAGGCCCCCTCGGCGGCATCCAAGGCGCCGAGTTCCTGATGCGCCGCGCCCAAGTAGAGGTAGGCACTGCCGGGCTCAGGCGCCCGGGAAGCCATGATTCGCAGGCGATCGCGCGCGCGCTCCCAATCCCCCATGCGAAAACTCGCCAGGGCGATCGAGTACTCGAAGTCAGCGCCCAGGGGCTCGAGCTCGCCTAGGCGGTGGAGAATTTCTTGGGCCCTCGCCGGCTGGCCCGAGCGAACAAGAACCTCGGCATAAAGGCGCAATACTTCGGGGGAGTTCGGCGCCAACACCACGGCCTCGTCGAGTTCCCCCAGCGCCGCCGGCACGTCGTCCACCCGGAAAAAATGGGCGCCGCGCTGGTAATGCGCCTCGGCGGGCCCGAAGAGGACGGGCTGTTCCTCGGCGCTTGCGCCCGCGGCGAGCGCGAGCACAAAGGCGAAGAAGGCCAATGCCATGCCCAAACAGGGCAGAATGAACGATCTGAATCCAGAGGCCATTTCTTCGGTCCACCACAGGTTGCGTTGGGTGAGTAAACGGTTGGGTGAGCAAACGAGCGCAGTCGGCGTAAACACTAGGCAATTTGTACGTTGTAAATAATTCGTCACCGACGAGCCGACTCTTTAACCCCGCCGCTTCGAAGACCTTCTTGGGAGGCTTGCCGCCGGGCTGCCCCCGGCTTACAGATCGGGGCTCTAAGACCACGAATTGCAGTGTCATTTGACATTTCTAGTCTCATGGCACCACTCCCCTGCAGCGACCGGAGCAGCATTCCAGGCGCTTGAGGGGAATAACCGTGAGACCGATCCGTGGCCATTTTCAGTTCGAACCGCGCGCCCGAAAATCCCGATCGACGGGGCCGCTTCGCGCCCCACGTCCCACGAAGGACAGGACGGGGTGGGTTGGCACGTGGGCCGGAGTATTCATCGGTGCGTTGACCGGAATATTGACCGGAGCATTGCTCCTCGCCCCGGGGCCTTCGGGCGCCACAACGATCCTCGACTACGACCTCAGCGACCCGAACATCATCGCGCTGGCGACCCAGAGCGGCGAATATTCGGTGGAATTCGAGCATCCCAGCGCGGATCCGAGTTTCACGTTTTCTCCCGGCGATGTGATCCACATGGAAGGCGAAGTGGAGTTCGATGAACTGTTTAGCGGCACCACCGCGTTGCTTGTTTTCACGAGTTTCCGCGAAGCGCCGATTGTCGCGTGTGGCTCGGGCGCGCCTTCGCCAAGGCTCTTCGTCGAAGCCGGCGGCGACGTCAACAGCGACCCCTCGACCCATCAGGGCTCGGCCATCCAGTCCGCCCCGAATGGAACGATCTGCAGCACCGAATTCGATGGCGATCCATTCCTGACCCTGGTGTTCGAGAACGTCGTTCC
>DUCT01000169.1 GCA_012959665.1 Myxococcales bacterium
TGAGATGGTGATGCCCGGGGACAACGTGGAGATGAAGGTGACGTTGATTACGCCCATCGCCATGGATAAGGAACTACGCTTCGCGATCCGCGAGGGTGGCCGCACGGTCGGCGCCGGTGTTGTCGCCGAAGTGATCGAGTAGCCGAACCGCTCTTAAGGGCGAATGGACTCCGCTGCTGCAGAGCAGCTTGGAATTGAGGAAAAGAATGGCCGACGAAGCGACACAGAAAATCAGGATTCGTATGAAAGCATACGACTACAAGCTTCTCGATCTGAGTGCTGGAGAGATCGTAGACACGGCTTTGCGAACTGGTGCGAATGTGGCAGGTCCAATTCCATTACCGACGAATATCAATAAGTACACCGTCTTGCGCGGGCCCCACATTGACAAGAAGTCGAGAGAACAGTTTGAAATGCGTACGCACAAGAGGCTGATTGACATAATCGACCCCACCCCCCAGACGGTGGACGCCCTTATGAAGCTGGAACTGGCAGCGGGTGTTGACGTGGAGATCAAGCTTTAATCATGGCGAACGCCGACATCGTTACGATCGAAAACAAGAAGTCAGGATCTATAGAACTGGATCCGGCAGTCTTCGAAGGCAAGGTTCGCCCGCACCTCTATCACGCTGAGGTTCGTAGACAACTGGCCCTCCGGCATGCGGGAACGCATTCAACCAAGAACCGCGCAGCGGTTTCAGGTGGTGGAGCCAAGCCCCATAAGCAAAAGGGCACTGGCCGTGCTCGAGCGGGCACCCGGCGCGCTGTCCAGTGGGCGGGCGGTGGCGTTGCATTTGGTCCTGTTCCCCGGGACTATGGGCACAAGCTAACTAAGAAGGTGCGCCGAGCGGCTCTGGTAAGCGCACTCACTCAGTGGCAGAGGGAAGGTTCGATTGTCATCGTCGAAGAACTGGAGATGGAGGAGTACAAGACACGCCGAATGGTTGAGGCCATGGGAAAGTTGGGCTTGTCGGATTCGCCGGTTCTGGTGGTGATTGAGGACGCGAAGCCCATGCTTGAGGCTTCTCTTCGGAATATTCCACATGTCGGACTGGTTCGCGCTGAAGGGCTGAATGTATACGATGTTCTACGGCACCCAAAGATTCTGATTACTCGGGCTGCAGTGGAAGCCCTGCACTCACGACTGGGCGTGGTTGTGCCAGAGGGAGCCGAGGCATGAATGTTCATCAAGTGATTCATCGGCCCCTTCAAACCGAAAAAAGTATGATCGGGCGCGACGAGCAGAACCTGGCGACCTTTGAAGTGGACCTTCGCGCGAACAAGCTTGAGATCAAGCAGGCTGTGGAGTCTCTATTTGAGGTAAGTGTCAAGAACGTCAGGACCATGCGACAGCAAGGTAAAAAGCGCAGGGTGGGCCGTGTTGTTGGTCGCAAGCCCGCGTGGAAGAAGGCCATAGTCGAGTTGGCAGAGGGCCACTCGATCGAGTTCTTCGAAGGAGTCTGAGCGGATGCCCGTGAAAGTCTACAAGCCGACGAGCCCGGGACGCCGGAATATGAGCGTCTCTGGCTTCGATGAGATCACCCGGGGCAAGCCCGAGCGATCTCTTCTCGGCGGCCGTGCGAACAAGAGTGGTGGCCGGAACGTGTACGGTCGGATTACGGCGTTCCAACGCGGGGGTGGCCATAAGCGTCGGCATCGGAAGATTGATTTTCGACGCGAGAAGGTCGATATCCCGGCGAAAATTGCCGCGATCGAATACGATCCGAACCGCTCGGCGAACATCGCATTGCTCCACTATGCCGACGGTGAGAAGCGTTATATCCTGGCTCCCAACGGGGTCAAGGTGGGTGATGAACTTCAGTCGGGCACCACTGCTGAGATGACGCCGGGCAACGCGATGCCCATTGCGAATATTCCGCTCGGCACCCAACTTCACGCCATTGAGCTTAAGCCGGGTAAAGGGGCGCAAATGGCTCGCTCTGCGGGCACGAGTGCCCAGCTGATGGCGCGGGAAGGCAAACTCGCCACATTGAGGCTGCCCAGCGGCGAGGTGAGAATGGTTCGCATCGAGTGCATGGCCACAATTGGTCAGGTCGGTAACCGCGATCATGAAAATATACGCGTTGGGAAAGCTGGCCGCTCCAGGTGGAAGGGCCGGCGATCGAACGTGCGGGGGGTTGCAATGAATCCCGTTGATCATCCAATGGGTGGTGGCGAAGGTCGGTCCTCAGGTGGGAGACACCCTTGCACGCCCTGGGGCAAGCCCACCAAGGGACGCAAAACCCGAAAGAGTTCGGCCTCCGACAAATACATCGTCAAGCGGCGAGGAAAGAAATAGATGGCGCGCTCACTGAAAAAGGGTCCCTTTGTCGATCCGAGTCTTCAAAAGAGGGTCGACCGTGTGGCCGGCGCCGGTTCGAAACAGGTTATTCGTACCTGGTCGCGACGCTCCATGATCACGCCCGACTTTGTAGGCATGACTTTTCATGTCCATAATGGAAAATTGTTCATGCCTGTTTTCGTCACAGAAAACATGGTCGGGCATCGCCTCGGCGAGTTCGCCCCCACCCGGAAATTTACGGGGCACGCGACGGATAGAAAGGTGAAGCGTTGATATGGAAGTTCGTGCTTCGCTGAATGGATTTCGCGTAAGCGCCTCCAAGGCGCGTCTCGTGGCAAACCAAGTCCGAGGGAAGGGCGTGGAGGAGGCAATAAACATCCTCTCCCTATCGCCGAAAAAGTCGGCCGGGCCCATCGAGAAACTTTTGCGTTCCGCCGTTGCCAATGCGGAAAACAAGAACGACGAACAGAGCGCGGGAATTGATATAGACAGCCTGGTAGTGAGCAAGATTACGGTTGATGAGGGCCCGAGCATGTGGCGCATTCGCCCCCGCGCCCAGGGACGAGCTGACTGGATCCAGAAACGCGCCAGTCATATCACCGTGGTTCTCGCGGACAACTAGCGGAAAGATCGAGGAGACAAAGTGGGTCAAAAGGTCCATCCCTACGGCTTTCGAGTCGGCACCCTTTATGGTTGGCAGTCGAATTGGTTTGCTGGCAAGCACTACGCCGAGCAACTGCACGAAGACATTGCCGTCCGGGGCTTCATCAAGAAGAAGCTCTATCACGCGGGTATTTCTAAGGTGATCATCGAGCGCACCGGCGACAAACTCGTGGCCAATATTTATACGGCTAGGCCCGGGATTTTGATCGGAAAGCGCGGCGCCGAAATCGATATTCTTCGCGACGATCTCAAGCAATTTTCATCTCGAGATATCTTTATCAACGTCAAGGAAATCAGGAAGGCAGAACTGGATGCGCAGTTGGTCGCTGAAAATATTGCGACTCAGTTGGAGCGCCGGGTCGCTTTCAGGCGAGCGATGAAAAAGGCGATGATCGCCACCATGAAATTCGGTGCCGAAGGAATCCGTCTCCAGTGTTCGGGGCGCTTGGGGGGCGCAGAGATGGGCCGCAGGGAGTGGTATCGCGAGGGTCGAGTTCCGCTTCACACGTTGCGAGCCGAAGTTGATTACGGCCTAGCGGAAGCACGGACGACCTACGGGATCGTGGGCGTAAAGTGCTGGATCTTCAAGGGCGAAGTAGGTGACAAGGAACTCCGCAAGGGACCGTTGAGCCATGATGCGCCGGGAGAAGTGCCCGGGCCGGGTCCAGGCAGGTAGGGGAGAGAACGCGCGATGCTGCAACCGCGAAAAGTAAAACACAGGAAAGTCCAAAAGGGCCGACTCCGGGGTAAGGCCTGGCGTGGAAACAAGGTTTCCTTTGGCGACTATGGTCTACAGGCCTTGGGGACCGGGTTCATTACAGCGCGGCAGGTCGAGGCCGCTCGTATCGCCATGACGCGCCACATAAAGCGCGGCGGGAAAGTCTGGATCCGCCTGTTTCCCGACAAGCCGGTCAGTAAAAAGCCCGCCGAGACTCGAATGGGTAAGGGCAAGGGCAGCCCTGAAGCATGGGTGGCGCCGGTGAAGCGTGGCCGGATCCTTTATGAACTGGAAGGCGTCGACATCATCGTGGCTCGAGAGGCCCTGCGCCTCGCGGCGCACAAGCTGCCGATCCCGACCCGCTTCGTGGAGCGGGAGGAGTAGATATGGAAGCTGCAGAGATCAGAAAACTGGCAGTCGGTGAACTGGAGCAGAAAGCGCGAGAGGTTCGCGATGAACTGTTCAATGCGAAAGTTAAGCACGCGACAGGACAACTGGAAGACACGGCGAAATTGTCGAAACTTCGAAAGCAAATTGCTCGAGTAGAAACTGCGCTGGCAGAGAAGCAAGAGGCGAAAAAGTGAACGAGCGAGGAAACAAGAGAAGCATGGTCGGAACTGTCGTGAGCGACAAGATGGATAAAACCGTCGTGGTGCGCGTGGAGCGCCTTGTCCAGGATCGGCGATATAAAAAATATATTCGACGTTATTCCCGATTTGTCGCGCATGACGAGAATAATGACTGCAAAGCAGGCGATCAGGTTCGGATCATTGAGCATCGCCCGCTCTCCAAGCGGAAGCGCTGGATGGTGCAGGAAACAGTTGCCCGGGCGACCGGGGTCTAGGAAGAGCGGAGATGATTCAAGCAGAATCGACACTGTCGGTCGCCGACAATTCTGGAGCACGCAAAGTCAAGTGCATACGTGTGCTCGGTGGGTCTCGTCGCCGATTCGCGTCAGTTGGGGACATTATTGTCGTTGCCATCAAGGAGGCTATCCCCAACGGCCGGGTTAAAAAGGGCGAAGTGCGGCGCGCCGTCATCGTTCGGACCAAGAAGGGGATTGGACGGGCGGATGGTTCCCATATCCTGTTCGACGAGAACGCAGCCGTTCTCCTGAGTAACGACAAGGAAGTGGTTGGAACCCGCATCTTTGGCCCTGTTGCCAGGGAGCTTCGCGCGCGTGGATTCATGCGAATCGTGTCATTGGCACCGGAGGTGCTCTGAATGAATGCTCGGCTACATCAGCGGTATCGAGAAGAAATTGTTCCGAAACTCAGGGACCAGTTCGATTATGCGAATCCGCACCAGGTCCCCTCGGTTTCGAAGGTTGTTATCAACATCGGAATGGGTGAGGCTACTCAGAACTCCAAGCTCCTCGACAAGGCGATGGAGGAGTTGACCCTGATTACCGGCCAGAAGCCGGCGCTCCGACGCGCGAAGAAGAGTGTTTCAAACTTTCGACTGCGCGAGGGACAAGGGATCGGTGCAAAGGTGACCCTGCGAGGTGCCCGTATGTGGGAATTCCTCGACAGGCTGTTCACTGTGGCATTGCCCCGTGTGCGGGATTTCGGTGGTGTTTCCGAGCGCGCCTTCGACGGCCGTGGGAATTACACGTTGGGCATTCACGACCAGACGATTTTCCCAGAAGTGGACTATGACTCTGTGGAGCGCGTGACCGGAATGAACGTGACGATGGTAACCACGGCGGCAACGGATGCAGAAGGCAGAGCACTGCTAGGGCACCTAGGCGTGCCTTTCAGGCAGTAAGGATTTTCGACCATGATGACCGACCCGATAGGTGACATGCTCACGCGAATAAGGAACGCCGGCCGCGTAAAACACGCAGAGGTCAGGTGTCCGTCTTCCAAGCTCAAAGTCGCCGTTGCCAAGGTGCTGAGCGAGGAGGGGTTCATTGGTCCATTTAGGACCGAGGACGAAGGTAAAAAGCCGACTCTTGTTATAGACCTCCGTTATTCGGGCGCTGGGGACGCGATGATCGACAGCGTTCAGCGTGTTAGTCGACCGGGCCGGAGGGTATACCTGGGGGCAGGGGATGTGCGAGAGGTTCGCGGTGGGCTGGGAATGAAAATTTTGTCGACGTCGAATGGTGTTATGTGCGATCGCGATGCACGGAGCCAGAAAGTGGGCGGCGAAGTGATCTGCGAGGTCTGGTAGAGATGTCTCGAATCGGAAACATGCCGATCACGGTGCCGAGTGGTGTTGACGTCACGCTTGGCGATACCGAGATCAAGGTGAAGGGCCCTAAAGGGAATATGGTCGGTCCGCTGCCGTCTGTGATCACGGCGAAGGTGGAGGACGGAAAGCTTGTCCTACTCCGACCGGATGACAAAAAAGAGACCCGGGCTCAGCATGGACTTGCTCGGGCGCTTGCGAACAACATGGTCATTGGTGTCACCGAGGGGTTCAACAAGGCGCTTGAAATCGAAGGCGTTGGATATCGTGCAGAACTCAAGGGCAAAAAGCTGCATCTGACCCTGGGGTTCTCTCACCCGGTAGTGATGGATATTCCGAAAGGACTCTCTGTCGTGATGGACGGGACGACCAGCCTGAAGATCGAGGGAGTGGACAAGCAGGCCGTGGGGCAATTCTCCGCGGACATTCGAAAACTGCGACCGCCCGAACCCTATAAGGGGAAGGGCATTCGCTACAAGGGCGAGCATATCCGGCGCAAGGTCGGCAAGACAGGGGCGGCCTGAGGGTCTTATGAAGAATTCGGTTGTAGAAGAGAAGCGGCGAAAATGGAACTCCCGGCGGAAGCGGACCAACAAATCCCTCGCCCGGGCAAACAGGCCCGTGGTCAAGGTTTTCAGGAGTTCCAAGCATATTTATGCGCAGATCCTGGACCCGGCTTCAGGGGAAACCCTGGGCGGTGTCTCTACCCGCAGTCCCTTAATTGTACCCGAGGGCAATACGGGAAATATCGATGCAGCCAAGAAGGTGGGGACGGCGCTGGCGGCTCTCGCAAAGGAAAAACAGATAGACCAAGTGGTCTTCAATCGGAATGGCTTCCTGTATCACGGGCGAGTCAAAGCACTGGCCGAAGCAGCCAGGGAAGCGGGGCTTCAGTTCTGATATGGCGCAATTGATCAAATCCTCTCAAATTAATCCCAACGATCACGATCTTACGGATCGTGTGGTCTACATCAATCGGGTAGCGAAGGTCGTCAAGGGCGGTCGGAGGTTCAGTTTCAGCGCTCTGATTGTTGTGGGCGACGGGAACGGGCTGGTCGGAGTCGGTTTGGGGAAGGCGGGTGAAGTCCCCGAAGCTATTCGCAAGGGCGTCGAGAAGGCTCGCAAGGCATTGATTCGAATCCCCCTAGTGGATGGGACGCTTCCTCACGAGGTTCTGGGTCGTTTCGGCGCTGGCCGCGTAATGCTCAAGCCCGCTTCACCGGGTACCGGCGTAATCGCAGGCGGTCCAGTTCGGGCGATCGTTGAATCCGCTGGAGTCCACGACATCTTGACCAAAACCCTGGGCACCAACAATCCGCGTAACGTCGTCAACGCCGTGATGGCCGGACTGCAGGAACTGAGGGATCCCGATGAAAGACTGGCCGAACTTGGAAGGACACGGTGATGGCTGAAAAGGCAATGATCGTGTTGAAGCAAGTGAAGAGCGCAATCGGTTACAACCAACGGCAGCGAGCCACGTTGGTGGGCTTGGGGATTCGGCGATTGCATCAGGTCGTGAAAGTTGAGGACACGCCTTCGGTGCGTGGCATGATCAACAAAGTCAGCCACCTGGTTGTGGTGGTCGAGGAGTAAGTGGATGCTTGATCGACTAAGCCCGAGGCCGGGCGCGAAGCAGAGTCGCCGGCGAGTGGGGCGCGGACCCGGTTCGGGGCGCGGCAAAACCGCTGGAACCGGCGTGAAGGGACAGGGGACCCGGTCCGGAAAGAAAATTAAGCCCTGGTTTGAGGGCGGGCAGATGCCCCTCACTCAGCGGGTTCCCAAACGGGGTTTCAAGAATATCTTTCGCAAGGATGTCGAGATCGTCAACGTCGGCGAACTCGCGCGCTTGGGAGACGGCGCGACCGTCGACCAGGAGTCCCTGGCGAAGAACGGGCTGATTCGTGGATCGGGAGTGGAAATCAAGCTTCTGGGCGAAGGGGAATCGCCGAAAAATCTGACGATCAAGCTTAACCGTGTGAGTGCTGGAGCTCGGACCAAGGTTGAAGCAGCTGGTGGAAGCGTGGAGTTGATTGCATGATCAGCGGGATTCAGAACATCTGGAGAATTCCGGAGCTTCGAGCACGGATCCTCTTTACATTTGGGATGCTCGCCGTCTATCGGATTGGCTGCGTGGTTGTCACCCCCGGTATCAACTCCCAGGTGATCCGGGACTTCTTTGCCCAAATGTCGGGAACCGTCTTTGGTCTGATGAATCTCTTCTCAGGTGGCGCTATGGAGCAATTGTCCATCTTTGCCCTGGGAATCATGCCCTACATCAGTGCGACAATTATTTTCCAGTTGCTCACAGTGGTAATCCCGGCTTTGGAAGCGCTGAAGAAGGAAGGTGAGCAGGGCCAGAAAAAGATCAACCAGTGGTCCAGGTACGCAACTATTGTCTTGGCACTTTTTCAGAGCCTGCTGATCGCTTTCGCGCTCGAGGGCGGCCAGTTTGGTGAAGGTGCCGTTCTTTTTCCGGGCTGGGGCTTCCGGCTCGTGACCATGATTACCCTCACCTCGGGTACGGCATTCATTATGTGGCTTGGTGAGCAGGTCACAGAGCGGGGCATCGGCAACGGAATTTCGCTGATTATTTTCTCGGGAATCGTGGTGAGTATTCCCTCGGGCCTGTCCAATCTGGCGGATATGATCCGAAATGATCAGTTCTCGATTCTGCAGGCAGCCCTGGTCCTGGTTTTTGCTCTTGCGGTAGTTGGAGCGGTGGTCTTCGTGGAGCGTGGGCAGAGGCGAATTCCCATCCAGCACGCCCGACGGGCTGTAGGCAAGCAAGTGGCCCAGGGTGGGATGAGCTATTTTCCACTTCGGGTGAACTCCGCGGGCGTGATCCCGCCCATTTTCGCCTCGTCATTGTTGATGTTTCCGCTCACAGTGCGCCAGTTTAGCGACAACCCCGCAGTGCAAAGCTTTATCGATCAGTTCCTGAATCCGGGCGACTGGACCTACAACGCGGTCTACGTCTTTCTGATCATCTTCTTCTGTTTTTTCTACACGGCGATCATCATCAACCCTGTGGACGTCTCAGAGAACATCAAGCGCTCGGGGGGGTATATCCCCGGAATTCGCCCGGGAAAGAATACGGCTGAATATATCGACAAGGTCCTCAGCCGGTTGACCTTCATCGGGGCGATCTACGTTGCTCTGGTTTGCCTGCTCCCCGTAATTCTTTCGACGCGTATGAATGTGCCTTTCTACTTCGGCGGAACTGCGCTGCTCATCGTAGTCGGTGTCTCGCTCGACACGGTGGGCCAGATCGATGCCCACATGGTTTCCCGCCACTACGAGGGCTTCGTGAAGGGCGGTCGGATGCGCGGAAGGCTCGGGCAATGAGTTCGACCAAAATTGTTTTGCTGGGTGCACCAGGAGCTGGCAAGGGCACTCAGGCGGTTCTCCTTTCGAAGAACCTCGGTGTTCCCCATATATCAACGGGCGATATGCTTCGCGCAGCGGTTGCCGCAGAAACACCAGTTGGCCTGGAGGCGAAGGCCGTGATGGATGCGGGCCACCTCGTGAGTGATCAGATCGTGATCGGAATCGCCGAAGAGCGGCTGACCCAAGACGACGCCGCTCAAGGTTTTATATTGGACGGCTTTCCTCGTACCCTGGGCCAGGCAGAAGCGCTGGATGGGCTGCTGGACAGAATCGGGTCGGGGATCGATTGTTGTCTGGCCATCACAGTGGATACCGAAGGCATCGTCGAACGCCTGCTCAAGCGAGCGGAGCTCGAGGGCCGGGCCGATGACAACGAGACAACGATTCGCGAGAGAATGCGGGTCTATGGCATGGAGACCGCACCACTTTTGGGCTACTACGCGGCACGGTCTCTAGTGCGCGAAGTGCCGGGGATGGGGTCGGTGGACGAAGTTTCTCAGGCCATGGTCGCAGCGTTGGAGGCGGCGTGAGCTACGGGGAGAAAATTAGCCTGAAGAGCCGCCGGGAACTGGACCAGATGCGTGAAGTCGGTCAGCATACCGGTGAGATTCTGCTGGCCCTGCGAGAGAGGGTTCAACCCGGGATAACCACCGGCGAACTCAACGATTTTGCAGGGAAAGAACTGAAGCGGAGGGGACTGAATTCGCCGTTTCTCAATTATTCCCCTGGGGGTCTCCCTCCGTACCCAGCGGTTCTCTGCGCCTCGGTCAACGACGAAATTGTCCATGGGATACCGGGGTCGCGAGAACTCAAAGAGGGTGACATAATCAGCCTGGATTTCGGGGTCGAGAGCCAGGGGTTCCATGGCGACTCGGCGGTCACGATTCCGGTGGGGCCAATCTCCGAAAAAGCCCGAAAACTGCTCGAGACCACGCGAGACTCCCTGTATCAGGGGGTGGAGAAGATGGTTCCCGGCAAGCGACTCTCCGATATAGGAGCGGCCGTTCAGATTCGGGCCGAAGGAGATGGTTACTCGGTGGTACGGCAGTTCGTTGGCCACGGAATAGGTCGGCAGATGCATGAACCTCCCCAGGTACCCAACTATGGGTCGCCGGGTCGGGGGCAGCGCCTGCAGCACGGAATGGTTCTCGCCGTCGAGCCCATGGTCAATGTGGGTAGCGAAAAAGTTCGCATTTTGGACGACGGTTGGACAGCGGTGACGGTGGACGGTCAACTATCCGCGCATTTCGAGCATACGATTGCGATCACGGATGCAGGTCCGGAAGTTCTCACACGGGTAGAGGGCTCACACTAAGAGCCCACTCGGGCACTTGGCAGAGGAAGATTCAAAATGAAAGTTCGATCGTCCGTACGAAAGATGTGTGACAAGTGCCGAGTCATCCGCCGCCGAGGGGTAGTTCGCGTCATTTGTGAGAATCCGAAGCACAAGCAGCGCCAGGGCTGAGCCTGGTTCGTAGCAATATTCAGAGGAGAGGCGCATGGCACGGATCGCAGGCGTGGACCTACCCCGCAACAAGCGAATTGAAATTTCGCTGACATATATCTATGGAGTGGGGCGCACACTCGCCGGAAAGATTTGCGAGAAGGCGGGCGTCGAGGCCGGTACGAAAACCGAGCAGCTCAGCGAGAGCGAAACAATCAAGCTTCGTGAAGTGATCGAACGCGGTTACAAGGTAGAGGGAGATCTGCGCCGCGAGCTCAACCAGAACATCAAGGTCCTTATGGACATCGGTTGTTACCGGGGTTTGCGGCATCGCCGCAATTTGCCTGTTCGAGGTCAGCGTACTCACACTAATGCACGGACGCGCAAGGGTCCGTCCAAGAGCGTCGCGGGCAAGAAACTCACGCCCAGGAAGTAGCAAAGTACACTTATGGCAGTCAAGAAGACCATACGGAAGAAGAAGGTCAAGAAGAACATCCAGACGGGTGTTGCTCATATCCAATCGACCTTCAACAACACGATCATCACCATCACGGATGTTGGGGGAAACGCAGTCGCCTGGGCGAGTGCGGGTCAGCAGGGTTTCAAGGGGTCTCGGAAGTCGACTCCCTATGCTGCCCAGATGGCCGCCGAGGAATGCGCGAAAAAGGCGCAGGAGCACGGCGTTCGTACCCTGGGCGTCGAGGTCAAGGGCCCCGGCGGCGGTCGCGAGTCGGCCCTTCGTGCCCTACAAGCTGCTGGCATGAAGATCACGATGATCAAAGATGTCACTCCCATTCCGCATAACGGTTGTCGGCCGCCCAAGCGGCGCCGAGTCTGAAAGGCAAGTCATGGCCCGATATCGAGATTCAGTTTGTCGGCTTTGCCGACGCGAAGGCACCAAGCTCTTTTTGAAGGGCGACCGCTGCTTCAGTGAGAAGTGCGCGATCGAGCGCCGAGCCTATCCGCCGGGCATGCATGGGCAGGGCAGGGTGCGTTTCTCGGACTATGGAGTCCAGTTGCGTGAGAAGCAGAAAGTCAAGCGGATGTACGGACTGCTGGAGAAGCAGTTCAAGAAAACATTTGTGCGAGCGGCATCCATGAAGGGTCGATCCGGTGAGAACCTTCTGGTCCTCCTCGAGCGCAGGCTGGATAACGTTATCTTTCGTATGGGCTATGCCACGTCGAGAGCCGAGGCCCGGCAATTGGTCAAGCACGGCCACTTCCAGGTGGATGGAAAGAAAGTCAAGTCGCCTTCCTTGCTCGTCAAGCCCGGCATGAGCGTTTCTCTCCGGGAGAAATCTCAGAAGGTGCAGCGTGTCATTGGCGCGCTGGAGACTCTTGAGGGGCGGAGCGTCCCGCAGTGGCTCGAAATGGACAAAGATGAGAAGGTAGGAACAGTCAAGCAGTTGCCGGTGCGCGAAGATATAACGCTGCCCATTGATGAGCAGTTGATCGTGGAACTCTACTCGCGCTAGTCGGCCAGGCAGACACCGTGGGCGCGGAAAAGCCCGGGCATTGAGTCGCCGCCGGTGCAGGGCCAATTCGGTCGTGTCCGCGGATCTTTCAAACCTATATATCTCAGGATATTTCTAAAAATCGTTCAAGGGAGGTTCCGATGCAACAGGAACTGGTAGTAGCGAATTGGAGGACGTTGATACGTCCTCGTCGGTTGGATTTAGAGGAAACATCGCTTGCGGCGACCTACGGTCGATTTTCGTGCGAGCCGTTGGAGCGAGGTTTCGGCACCACTTTGGGGAATGCTCTCCGAAGGGTTCTGCTTTCCTCTCTCCAAGGTGCGGCGATCACGAACGTGAGAATGGAAGGGGTGCTGCACGAGTTCTCGACGATTCCCGGGGTGCTTGAGGACGTGAGCGAGATCATCCTCAATCTAAAGGAAGTCCGGATGCGCATGCACTCCGAGGGGCCGCGTACTATTCGGGTCCGCAAGTCTGGAGCCGGAACGGTGACCGCAGCGGATTTCACTTCCGATGACCAGGCGGTCGAGATCGTCAACCCGGATCGTGTTATCTGTACTCTGGGTGCTGAGGCCAATTTCGATCTTGAGGCAACCATCGAGAGCGGCAAGGGGTACGTGCTCGCGGACAAGAACCGGTCGGAAGAGATGCCGATTGGAACCATTCCCATTGACTCGGTCTTTTCTCCGGTCAAGCGGGTCAACTACCTGGTCACGCCTGCCCGGGTGGGTCGTGAGACCGACTTTGACCGCTTGAATCTTGAGGTCTGGACGGATGGGGCTGTTGAGCCGGCGGATGCTGTTGCCTACGCGGCCAAAATCCTGAAAGAGCAACTCACCATCTTCATCAACTTCGAAGAGCAGGATGAAACGCTCCCGGCGTTGGCAGATGAGCCCGAGCCTCTCAACCCGAATCTCTTCAAGTCGGTGGACGAATTGGAGCTTTCTGTTCGTTCGGCCAACTGTCTTCAGAATGCCAATATCCGATTTATCGGTGAACTGGTGATGAAGACCGAGGGTGAGATGCTCAAAACGAAGAATTTCGGTAGGAAATCGTTGAATGAGATCAAGGATACCCTCGCATCAATGGGGCTATCCCTGGGCATGTCAATTGAGGACCTGCCGGTGCGCAATGAACTCGAGAAGATGCGTGAGCAGCGCGAGGCTTGATCCATGAGGCACCGAAAATCAGGTAGAAGACTTGGTCGAGACAGTTCGCATCGTAAGGCACTGTTCCGGAACATGGTGACTTCTTTGATGGATCACGAGCTGATCCAGACCACCGACGCCAAGGCTAAAGAATTGCGGGGCATTGCCGACCGCATGATTACTCTTGGGAAACGGGGTGATCTGCACGCTCGGCGTCAGGCGGAGGCGGTTATCAAGGACAAGGCGGTGACGTCGAAAGTCTTCGGAGAACTGGCCGAGCGTTACCGGGAGCGGCCGGGAGGTTATACGCGGATCATAAAGGTCGGTAACCGGGTGGGCGATGCAGCTCCTGTCTCAATTATCGAACTGGTCGACCGGGTCGACCGGGTCGAGTCGGACGATTAGCCAGTACGTGAACCCTGGTGACTTGTGGCTAGGGTCCATGGTCGAAGCGGCTTTCCGAATCCAGCATGACTGAGAGGAACGAGGTGGAGTCCGCACCGGGATCCGGAGTACCTCCCGTTGCATGGCTGGCTGGGTTGGCTCTCGTCGCAATGGCGGGCATGCTGATCCTCATGGGGGAACCCATTGAACCCCCGCTCTCCCGGGGCGATTCAGCGCCGGATTTCGCGCTGATGAGCCTTGCCGATGGTACGCCTGTTGCCTTGACGGATCTGCGCGGCCGGGTCGTATTAGTGAATTTCTGGGCCACATGGTGCAAGCCCTGCGAGGACGAAATGCCCGCGATGGAGAACCTCTATCGGGAGCTGAAGGGCGGTGGCTTCGAGTTGCTCGCGGTTTCAGTGGACGCGTCCCGGAACGATGTCGAGGCCTTCCGCGAGCGATTGGGAATTACTTTTCCGGTGCTCCTCGACCCCGAGCAGAACGCGGCTCGGCGCTACCAGACCACCGGTTTCCCCGAGTCGATCTTGGTGGATCCGAACGGCATCATTGTGGAGCGGTACGTTGGGCCTCGTGAGTGGGACCATCCCGACTATGTGGCTCGGGTTCAGCGGCTGATGGAAGTGCCCAATTGAGCGATCTGAATCCTCCCCGAGGGTAGATTGGAACCCAAAGCCTTGGGATTCGGGTACTATCCGGCCCCATGACCGTCGTCCGCAATGGGGTGTGGGTGAGGGGGCTCAGGGCCTATTGGCTCTTGCCTGTAATCGCCGCGGCAGGGCTGGCTTTGACCCTCGCCGATCGAGAATCGGGGCTTGTGGTTTGGTACGAAACGCACGAAGAACTTGAAGTTTCCCGTGATCGGATTGCCGCGCTGAACACCCGGGTGGAAACCCTAAAGTCCGAGATCAATGCTTTGGAGCGGGATCCGTTCGCTCTTGAGCGAGCGATTCGGGAAGAACTGGAGTTGGCGCGCCCCGGGGAGATCGTGGTGCGATTTGCTCCCCCCTCCATGTCCGACTGAAGGAGACTGGCCCAGCAAGCTTCGGGGTCGTCCAGGATCACGAAATGAAGGAAGATCTCGTCAAGGAAATTGGGCGGGCGCTGGCCGGTCTGCTGGAGGAATCGGGTGATTCGGCTCCGGCTCCCGAGGTGAGCCTCGAAGTCCCTCGCCAGCCAGAGCACGGCGACTTTGCCTGTAGCTTGGCCATGGGCTTGGCCAAGCGTCTTGGCAAGCCGCCCCGTGCTATTGCCGAGGACCTGATCACCCGGCTTGGGGATGCAGGGGGCTTGCTGGTGAGCGCTGAAATCGCGGGCCCCGGCTTTATCAACCTTCGCATTGCCCCGGCAGCCTGGCAGAAACTGGTGGGAACCATCATTGACGCCGGCGGAGAATACGGGCGTAGCCAGATTGGCGAAGGTGAGAAGTTGCAGGTGGAATTTGTGTCCGCGAATCCCACCGGCCCCCTGAGCACTGGTCACGGCCGGCAGGCGATTCTAGGTGATTGTTTGGCTCGCCTCTTGGCGAAGGTGGGCTTCGAAGTTACCCGGGAGTACTACTTCAACGATGGCGGACGCCAGATGCGAGTGCTCGGCGATTCCGTAAAGGCTCGTTACCTGGAAGAACTCGGCCGAGCGGCGGCACCCCCGCCCGAAGCGATGGCGGATCCCGAACATGCGTGGCGGGACGAGATCGACGGGCTCCCCGTGGCGTTTCCCACGGATGGCTATCAGGGCGATTACATTCGCGAGATTGCTCGGGAATTGATCGAGAGCCACTCCGAGGGACTGGTGGACGAACCCGGCGATGGTCATTTTCGGGAATTCGCGCACAAGGAAATTTTCAAGGACATCGAGGCGACACTGGTTTCTATCGGCATTCATTTCGATGTGCACTTTAATGAAAAGTCTCTTTACGACGAAGGCAAGATCGACGAGGTCATCGCCGACCTTCGCGCCCAGGATCTGATTTTCGAATCCGAGGGTGCCGTCTGGTTAGCTTCGATCAAGATGGGTTTGGACCGCGACCGCGTAGTCATTAAGAGCAGTGGTGAGCCCACTTACTTGCTCCCGGATATTGCCTATCACCGCGAAAAATTTAGGCGCGGCTTTGATCGCGTGGTTGATGTTCAAGGAGCGGATCACATCGAGCAATTCCCCTTCGTGCGCCGGGCGGTTGGGGCACTGGGCTTCGACGAAGAGCGGCTTGAGTTGGTGATGCACCAGTTTGTGACCATCACCAGTGGCGGGGAAAAGGTCAAGCAGTCCACGCGACGGGCAACGTTTGTAACCGTCGATGAACTGGTAAAGGATGTGGGCAAGGACGTCTTTCGATTTTTCATGATCGAGCGCAAACCCGAGGGCCACCTCGATTTTGATCTCGACCTCGCGAAGGATCAGAACTGGAGGAAGAACCCGGCCTATTACGTGCAGTACGCCCACGCCCGAACCCACGGCATCGAGCGCCGGGCCCAGGAGGAGGGCGTTCCCATGCCCTCCAGTACTTCCTTCGACCCCACGCGACTCGAATTGCCCGAGGAAATCGAACTGGTCCGAAAACTCGGCGCCTTCCCCGAGATGGTGGAACGCGCGGCCCAGGAGCGTGAACCCCACCATGTGGCCTACTACTTGCGCGAACTCGCGGGGCTGTGGAATCCCTATATCCAGGACGGGAGTCGGCACCGGGTAATCTCTGAGGACGAAAGCCTGTCTGCGGCGCGATTGGGTCTTGTCCTCGCCGTCCGAAACGTCCTGGCCGAGGGACTCGATCTTCTCGGCCTGACGGCACCGGAGCGTATGTGATGGCGGAACGGCGAGGCGCAGGCCAG
>DUCT01000170.1:0-10141 GCA_012959665.1 Myxococcales bacterium
GACATTGAAGCATTCCTGGGGGCTCTCGGACGATATCTCGAAAGCGTGAAGGGAAGCGCCTGATTTGAAAGAGGAGATCGCGGTTCGTCTGCTCTGGACCCTGGGGCTGATCTTTATGCTGGCCGGGGCCGGAGTGCTCGGCCAGTGGGCGCTGCGCGGCCAAACCGCCGGGCAATCGCGGATGGGCACGCGCTTTGCCGTGGAGGTGGGCATCCTGGCGGCGATCTGGGGCCCCGTCTACTTGGGGGGGGCCTGGTTGCTGGGGGGCGTGGCGTTGTTGCTTGGCCTGTGTGCCTGGGAGCTCTACCGGACCCTGGAAACTGCGGGGGATCGGCCCTTTAAAATTCCCGGCACGCTGCTGGGGCTGCTGGCGCTGGTTTTCGTCTATCGCGCGCCCGAGGTGGTCGCCTGGCTCTTTCCTCTCGGCCTGATTGCCTACGCGGCCCTGCGCGGCGCGTCGGCGGTGGCGGGCGGGGGGCCCGAGTCGCCACTGGCCCGGGCCGAGAGCACGTGCCTGGGCCTGCTCTATCCCGGCCTCTGTCTCGGCGTTTTTCTCGCCCTGGGTTTGGGCGAGGGCGGCTTCGGCTACGCGGTCTTCTTCTATGGCCTGGCCGAGGCCAACGACGTATTCGCGTACCTGATCGGAAGCGGCATCGGGAAGCGCAAGATCTTCCCGACCCTGAGCCCCAACAAGACCCTCGAGGGGGTGGTGGGCGGTATGCTGGGTGCGGTGGGCGTGGGCTTCGCGTTCTCCTTTGCGGTGCCCGAGTTGGGCGCACTGGAGATTGTTGCTGCGGGGCTCCTGATGGGCGTCGCCGGGCTCTGCGGAGACCTCTTCGCCTCCGGGCTCAAACGCCGTGCAGGGGTAAAGGATTATGGCGACGTCATTCCCACTCAGGGCGGAGTGCTGGACGTCTACGACGCCTTCATCTTCGTGGCGCCCGTCTTCTACGCCTTCTTGGCCCTGCTTTCTCGGTGATGCCCCGGGTGGGTCAAGGCGGCACGCCCGGGCGAAGCCGAACGGCGAGGTTCAGCTTTGGGAAGGCGCTTCGCCCGGTGGCTGGGCGGAGGATTCGGGCCCTTCGTTGAGGTCGCGGAACCAGGATCGGTTTCTCTTGTAGTAGTCCAGGAAACTTGGGTAGCGCTGGGCGTAAAGGGCCTGGGTTTCCGGTTGAGGCTCAAAGCGGTCGGTGACTTCGACGAGATCGCTCCAGGCATCGAGGCCGTCGATTTCCCCCAAAGCACGCAGGGCGATGAGCGCGGCGCCCCGAACCCCGCAAAATTGGGGATTGGCAACGCGCTCCACGGGTTTACCCAAAACGTCGGCCATGATCTGGCACCAGACAGCGCTTTGGGCGCCACCGCCGGTAATGCGAATGCTGGGTACCGGTCCCCCCAGTAGTTTTTCGACGACCCCCAAGGCCCAGCGATTATTGAAGGCCACGCCCTCGAAAACAGCACGCAAGAGATGCCCGCGGTCGTGGTCCAGGGAGAGATTGACGAAACCGCCCCGCAGCGAGGCATCGTCAACGGGGACGCGCTCGCCCATCAACCAGGGGAAGAAGAAGACTCCGCCGGCGCCGGGTTCGCACTCGGCGACTAGGCGATTGAGCGCGTCGTAGTCCAGATCGCCGCCGAGAATTTTCTTGCGCACCCACTCCATGGATGCCCCGGCGGTTTCCTGGGTGGCGATGAGGATGTATTTCCCGGGCTCGGCCGCGCAAAGCGTCCCCGTCGCCGCGAAAGGGTTCACCGCTCGATCGTCCAGATGGGTGGCCACCCATGAACTTGTCCCCAGATAGATGTGGACCTCGCCGTCCTGGACAGCGCCCGAGCCCACCGCGCACGAGGGCACGTCTCCCGCGCCAGCAATCACGGACGTGCCGGGGGGAATGCCCAGGTCGGCAGCGGCCCCCGCCCCCAGTTCGCCGACGATCTCCGTGGAGGCGACCACTTCGGGGAAGCGTTCGGTGTCGAGATCCAGCATTCGGAGAATTTCCTTGGACCAGCCGAGTTCTCCTTTCCGGGTTTTGAAGAGCCAGCCGCCGCTGGCGAGATCAAAGGTGGTGACGCTCCGGCCCGTACACCGCATCACGAGGAAGTCTTTGACATCGAGCAGTTTGTGGGTGCGCTGCCAGAGATCCGGACGTTCTTCGCGTAGCCAGATAAACTTGGAGATCGTGTCGCGCCCGGCGAGACTGGGGACTCCGTTGGTGGCGCGCAGCCATTTCAGCAGCCTGGGCAGGCCATAGCCCGAGATCTTGGGGTAGCCCGAGGTGATTCGCCGAGCTTGTTCGCGCGAACGGGTGTCCAGCCAGATCATCGCGTTCATCAGCGGCTTGCCGTCGATGTCCACCGGGACAACCCCGAACATCTGGCAGGAGAAGACCACTCCGGAGACCTGCTCGGGGGAATAGGCGGATTGGGCCCAGAGTTCCCGGGTTGCGCTTCGGATCGCGCTCCACCAGTCGTTTGGATCCTGCTCGGCCCAGCCCGGCTGGGGGTAGAGAACTTCGAGTGGACTGCGCGCGCAATCCCGGACCTCACCGGCATGGGAGACCAGTGCAACCTTGATCTCCGAGGTGCCGACATCGATGGCCAGGACATTTCGTTCGCTCATTGCCGGAACCGTTCCTTGGGAGTCCCCACATGGGGGCCGACCTGGGCTGGGGCGATGGATGGGGTCAAGTACAACGGATCAGTCCGTTCGGCGCACGTCGGAGTCCAGTCGTCCATCGACCAGATTGATCAGACGATCCGCGGATTCAAAAACCCGGGAATCCTGGGTGACCATCAAGACCGTTGTCCCGCGCTCGTGGGCCAAGTCGGCCAGCAATTGCAATACGATCTGGGTGTTCTCGCTGTCCAGGGCTGCGGTGGGCTCGTCGGCAAGCACCAGGGCGGGTCGGTGGACCAGGGCCCGGGCGATGGCGACGCGCTGTCGTTGCCCGCCCGAGAGTTGATGGGGTCGGTAGTCCATGCGCTCGCCCAGTCCGAGCCGGGTGAGCAGCGCCCGGATCCGATCATTGGCCTCCGCTCCGGGTTCCGGGTGGAGATCCGTGGCCATCTGGACGCTCTGGAAGGCGGTCAGGGCGGGGAACAGGTTGTGAAGCTGAAAAATGAAGCCGAGCTGTTGGCGGTAGCCCTCGAGCTCGGCGCCCTCCAATCCGTGCAGATCGTGCCCGATGCAATTCAGCTTGCCCGATTGGGGGCGGCGCAGGGCGCCCACCAGGGAGAGCAGGGTGGTTTTTCCCGAGCCCGAAGGTCCCGTCATGATGGCGAACTCGCCCGGAGCGAGGCTGAGACTGATATCGAAAAGAACCTGCTTGGCGGTTTCCCCCGCGCCGAAGGCGTAGCTGAGTCCTTCGAGGGCAATCGCCGGGTTTTGGGAGTCGGGGGTCATGGCAGCTTAGGGAGTCCTGATTTTCTAAAAGAGTTCTGCGGGCTCGAGGCTTCGCACTTTACGAAGGGCGAGCAGCCCCGCCAAGGTACACATGGACAGGGCCAATGCGCCGACATTCGCCCCGTCGGCAAGGGTCAGGCCAGCGGGCAGTCCACTGCTCCACCCGAGCAGGCTAAGCATGGCGCTGCCCAACACTATGGAGGGGACGAAGCCCAGGACCGAAAGCAGTACCGATTCGCTGATCACGACCCACTGGATATAGCGGTCGCCATAGCCCATGGCCTTCAAGGTCGCGAATTCTGCCAGATGGTCGAGAACCTCGGTGTACAGGATCTGGTAACAGATCACGACGCCTACGGCGAAGCCCAGGGCAACGCCCACCAGCAGAATCACACTGATGGGGGTTCCCGTCCTCCAATAGGCCAGGTCGCGATCGATCAACTGGGCCTTGGTAAAAGCACGGACATCCCCGGGCAGGATTCGAGCGAGTTCCTCGAGCACGGGCCCGGGTTCGGTCCCCGGGACCAGTTTGAGCAGGGCGATTTCGATCCACTTGGGGCTCTGGCGGGTCAGCTCGAAGAAAGTTTCGTCCGAGACCAGGAGGCTGCCGTCCACTTCGAAATCAGTGCCCAGGGGAAAGCTGCCGACGATCTCGATTTCACGACGATTGATCTGGGCGATTCCGTCGGGCAGGTCGCCGTAGGAGTCGCGGGAGCGAGCGTCGAGCAGCGCGGTGCCGATCCGCTTGAGCTTCGGGGCATCCTCGCGGACGGCGTCGATCAGGAAGGTTGGCATGTCCGGGCGAAAGCCAATCACGCGAATCGGGTGAAGGGTTTCCTTGTCCAAGTTCTTCCATTGCAACAGCGCGATCCAGAGGGGTGAAGCGGTCTCCACTCCCTGGACCGAGAGCGCTTGGTAGAGCCTTTCCTTGTGCATGTTGTTGCGGGCCAGGAAAGGGTCCTTCTCTTTGTTGATCACCAGGATGTCGGCATCGACCTGCCGCAACAGTTGCAGGGCGCTGTCCAGCAGGGCATTGCGAAACCCGATCTGCAACAGCATCAGGAGCAATGCAAATGTGACTCCGCCAATGGACGCCACCAGGCGGCTCCGTTCATGGAGGAGGAGCCGAAAGGAGAACCTCACAGCCCGGCGGATTCCGGACATTAGAAGAGTTCCGCCGGATCGGCGCGATGAAGCCGTCGGGCGGACACCAGGGCCGAGGCGCTGCACATGGCGAGGCTCAGGCACAGAATGCCGACGACCAGTACCGGGGTGATGAAGATCGGCAGGTTCGTTGCGCCCTGGATCAGCGGAAAGACGAAAAGACTCACGAAGAGAGCCGGACCGAAACCCAGTAGAGCATAGATCCATGCCTGTTCGAGGACGTAGCGGGTCAGCCGCTTCTTCGAGTACCCCATGGCCCGGAGGGTGGCGTAGAGGGGCAGGTGATTGCGAATGTCGGTGGACAGGATTTGGAACAGGACGACGACGCCCACCAGAAAACCCGCGAGGGTGCCCATCCCGAAGATGTTTCCCACGGCGGTGTTCTCGACCCAGTGCTGGGTCTGCAGAGCGTTGAGTTCGTCCTGGGTGACGACGCGCACGTCTCGGGGGAGGGACGTGCGCAGGGCGTCGGCGACTTCATCGACATCGCTCCCCGGGGCCAATCTGACCAGGCCCAGGTGGGGCTCCTCCAGGGGATGGTTTCCGAAAAAACGGGAGAAGGTGTCATCGCTCATGAGCATTGCGCCGTCGGCGAGGAAGCCGACGCCCATCTTGAAGCCCCCCACCACCTGGGCGGAAAGATTGCGGACTTCGGTACTGCCCGAAGGATCCACGGGCCCGCATTTGGAGCGGGTCATTTCATCGAGGAGGAGGGAATTCGTCGGTCTGAGTTTTTTGAGTTGGGCGCTCACGCCCTTCAATCGCAGGGGGGAGATGTCGGAGTCGGCGGAGACCGGGAAGCCAATGGCGAAAAGTCGGCAATTGGCCCCGTTGGCCGGATCCCGCCAATCGGCGTAGCGAAAGAAGATCGGGGTCGTGGTGGTGACTTCGGGCTGGGCCTGGGCCTGATAGAGTCGCCCGGCCGGAATGGTGCCCGTGGCGCCGAGATACGCGAAGCGCGGCGAGATCAACATGATCTCGGCGTCGAAGCGGGCCGACACGGCGAGGGCGGTATTCAGGACGGCGCTATAGAAGCCGAGTTGGACGAACATGACGAGGATCGCAAAGCCGATCCCGGCTGCGGCCACCGCGGTTCGGCTCTTCTTGTGGAAGATCAACTGCAACGCGAAGGGAACCGGCCGTGCTTTCTCGGTCGGTCGATCGTAGGCAGATACCGGGCTCAAGGGGTTCCGAGGCTGCCCAGGTGGATACGAAGTTGTCCTTCAAGGTTGGTCATGCGTTCGGCCAGATCGTTCGCTTCGAGGAGAACCCGCACCTGCACCACCCGTAGGCCCCGGGGTGCGGTGGGGTCTTCGCCGGTGACGCTGTTGCTGAAGATCATCTCGCCCATGGACTCCACCGTACCCCTGAGCGGGAGGGGGAGAGCGGGGCTGGTAAAGGTGGCCTTCTGGCCGATCTCAACCAGTCGAATCTCGTTGGCGTGGACTTCGGCCACGGCCACCATGTTCTGGGTGGCCCCGATGCTCACCACGGGGTGCATGTCGACGCGTTCCCCCTCCTTCATGAGCACCCGCAGGATTCGGCCATTCAGGGGGGACTTGATGAGGGTGTGGGCCATTCGGGCCTGGGCCTGGACCACCTGATTCTGGGCCTCGCGTACGATCAGGTCGACATCCGCCGTTCTTCGCTCGAGCAGGGCGCTGGCCTCGTGAAGCCGCTCCTCGGCGCGCCGGACCTGGAGTTGTGCGTCGCGGAATTCCTTGCCCGTGCTAAAGCCCTTGCGGCTCAGGCCCTCCTGGCTGGTCACCTCCTCCCGGGCGTATTCGAGTTCGGCTTCGATCGCGCGCACCCGAGCCTGTTGGGCCTCCACCTCGAGGGGCTCCAGGCGAGCGCGCTCCAGGGCAATCTGCGCCGCCTCAAGTTCGGCGCTGCGCAGGGGATAGCTGCCGAGAAGAACCAGCACCTGGCCGGTGGTCACCTCGGCACCCTCGGCCACCAGGATTTGCTGAATCACGTCGCTGGAAGCCGCGGCCACATTGACGACCTTGCTCCGGGGTTCGAGCCGGGCGAGGGAGACCAGGCTTGGCCGTTCGGGCTCTTTCGTGGCCGGGTCTGGGGAGAACGAGGGTTCGTCTCCCGAGCCGAGGGCGGCCACCAACAGCAGCCCCAGAACCAAGGCCAGCACGGGCCTGGCGTGAACCCGCGGGCCACGGCCCGGGGCCGAGGCGCTTTGCTTTTGATCGGGTGCAGGAAGCATGGGGTCTGAACTGCTCCCGAGATCGTTTGTGGGGAAGGGGTCGGCGAGAAATCGACGGCAGCCAGGCCGACGCGGGCGGAGTATAGGGTCGGCTCCCAGGAATTCGCTATTTAATTGCCCCGAGGGAAGTCCGGGAGTTCCAGACTGGCTTTCGATCCCAGCCTCGATCCCAGCCTCGATCCCAGCCTCGATCCCAGCCTCGATCTCAGCCTCGATCCCAGGCTCGATCCCCGGCGATGAAGGTGGCGCGGACATCCGCCGGGTCCAGGCGCTGCCGGGCGGCGGCCCAGGGTCGGTCGAGGAGGACCAGATCGGCGGGTTGGCCCGGGGCCAGGGGACCCCTGGGCTGGCCCGGGCAGGCCAGTTCCGAGGTAAAAAGCGCCAGGGCGGTCTCGGGGGCGAGGGACTCGTGAAGTTGGAGGGGCGCGCCTTCGGCCGAGCGTCGATGGACAGCGGCCCGCATGGCGGCCCAGGGGTCGCAGCGACCAAAGGGCGCATCGGTGCCGCCGCCGAGGGGGACGCCGGCTTCGATAAAGCCCCGGCCGCGGTAAAGCCAGGGTTGGTCCCGGGGATGGACTTCTCGCCGATAGCGATCCCCTCTTTCCAGCAGGAAATTGGGTTGGGTCACGACGGTCACACCCAATCGGGCCAGCAGGGCGACAATTTCCGGGGGCGCGAGACTGGCGTGCTCGATGCGGTCCCGAGTGCTGGCTCCCGCGGCTTCCAGGCCGGCGGCGGCGACCACGAGTTCGGCCCGAGTCACGCAATGGAATGCGACGCCTCGCTGTTGGGCGTGGGCCCGGTCAATCAAGGCAACCAGCTCGGCCTCGGGGGGAAGCGCGTTTTCGTCGAGCATGATCTTCAAGGGGCCGCGTTCAATCCGGGGCTGCTCGGGCTCGGGCAGCGCCAAGCCGCCCATCACCCGGAGTCGTTGGGGGAGGTCGCCCGATGCGGCGGCGGCGCTGAAGTGAGCGAGTTCCACCGCCCCGTTGCCCGGTGTTGCGTCGCATACCCCGGTGACTCCGAGCCGCGCCAGATTCTGGCCGACGGCGTTCAGCCGCGGGGGGACCGTTCCGCCCAGGCGCTCGCGCAGCCAGGCATCGACCCGGTACATCCGTCCGGTGAGCCTCCCGTCGGCTCCGCGTTCGACGCCGTCGGGGAGCGGCCCGGACGTCTCGAGTTCCAGGGCGGTGAGGGCCGCCGAGTTGAGAATCCAGAGTGCACCGCTGCGGTGTTGAATTCGCACTGGAAAGCCAGCCGCGAGGGCGTCCAGGCGGTGGCGATCCAGGGGGCCGGCCACGCTCTCGTGGTAACCAATGCCGCGCACCCAACCCGGGGGATTGCCGTCCCGGGCAGGGTGCCGGCCTGCGCTCGCCAAGGCGTCGCCCAGAGCCGCCTTGTCGTGGATCGCCGGTGGTCCGCATTCAACGGATGCGAACGACGCCGCCAGGGCGAGCAAGTGAATGTGGTGGTCGTGGATCCCGGGCAGCACGGCTCCCCCCTCGGCGGATAGGCGCTCTTCGCCGGCCTGGGCCACCAGGCCTGGGCCCAGGGCGAGGATCCTTCCGTCCTGTATCCGCAGGGACACGCGAGCGCCCGCGACCTCGGCATCCTCGATCAACAGCCCCCTCATGGTTGGGGGGCCAGGGCGCGGAGGGTGTCGGCGCCCAGTTCGGCAGCGGGGCCCCGGGAGGGGCGAGCTCTTGGCCGGGCCACGGGTTCGGCTCCAGCAGCCGTGATCACTTGCCATGGCTCGGACTCGTCCGCTTCCGATGGGGCCGCCGGCACGACTCGGGCTCGGGTTTCCGGGGCGGCGATTGGCCCGGGTTCCGCCGCCAGGGCGGAGCGCGTGACTCCGGATAGGGAGAGATCCAGCAAACCCCCCGCACCGGATTGCCAATGGGCCAGGGCGGCCACCGCGGCGTGCAGTCCGGTCAGGGGGTCAGCGATGGCGTCGCCGCAGAAGACGGGGGCCCGACCGGGCCCGGCGGCGGCTCGGGTCGCTGTTCCCCCCGTCTCCCCCGCTGCTGCCCCAACTGCCGTCCCAACTGCTGTCCCAACCGCTGCCCCCGCTGCGATGGCTGCATCGTCGCCGAAGCCGGCCCATCCCCCGGCCTCGCCGCTTCGGCCGTAGCCCGTGATGGAGACCCAAACCTGCCCGGGCCGCGCGTCCAGGCAGGCCCGGGGGTCGATGCCCATCTGGGCCAGGGCCCGAGGCCGGGCGCTCTCCACGACGATATCGGCTTGGGCGATCAGGGCGCGTAGGGCCGTGATACCCCTGGCCTGGCCCAGTTCGAGGGCAACGCTCAGTTTGCCCGCATTCAGGAGATCGAAGAACCGGGGATCGCCGCGCCGGGCGCCGTCGGGACGGTGGACACTCTCGGCTTTAATGACCCGGGCGCCGCTCGCCCCCAGGAGTTGGGCGCAGAGGGGACCCGCCCAGAGTGACGAAAGGTCCAGAACCCGGGGCGATTGGCCCGGGAATGGGGGCGTCCCCAACCGCCGGGTGAGGTCCGCGCGAAGCCAGGGGGTCGGCCGGGTCGGGGCCTCGGAGACCGGGGCCACCGCCATCCCCATCAGGCGACCCCGGCGGATCATGGTGCCCAGGGCGCGGGTGCGAAGTGCGCGTTGGGCAAAGCCCCAGGCGTCTTCCCCCGCTTGGCGTGGGGTTTCGAGCCACGCGGGCAAGAGTTCCCGGTCCTCGGGCCGGGCCAGGTTGAGGGCCAGCCAGCCGTCTTGGGCGGCCAGCAGACGGCAGCCACCGCCCGGGGCCACGGAGCCTTGACGCCCGAGCCCAAGCAGGGCGGCGCGTTCGCCCAGCAGCGCGGGGCCGTCGAGTTCGGCCAGGGCCCGGCTTCCGGGCGCTCGGGTGGCCAGGGCCAGGGCGGCGCCCCGGGCGGCCAGGGCCAGGGGGCCCGGGGCCAGGCGGGGCGGTCCATCCGTCGAGCCGGTCAGCGCCATGGCGCCCGAGCGGGCCCACTCCCGTACGGCATCGAGTTGGGGATCGAGCTTGGCATCGAACTTCGGGGTGAGATCGAGGCCTGGCCCCGGGTTCGGCGAAATCGGCGCGGGTGGAGCGGGGCAGTCTGCAAGCAAGGCCTGGGCATAGTCCGCGGCGGAAAGCGGCGAGGCCCCGGGAGCCGGCAGCATGGGGTCGATTTTTGCAGCGGGGTTTCGACTGGGCGACATGGTGACTCCGGGGGGCTCGCCCGCCCGGGCAGGCTCGGCTCAAAACGATTTTCAGCCGGGCTGAAGAGACCCCGAGACAGCGGGTCAGGAGGCTAACATCCGCCGGGCATTGCAGCTATTTTCCCGGACCCGCCGGTTGGGGGGGGCCGCTGGAGCGAGATTCGCCG
>DUCT01000170.1:10263-15636 GCA_012959665.1 Myxococcales bacterium
AAATCGCGCGGATGAAAAGAAGCGCGGATAAAACCGCGTGAAGAAGAGCATGCGAAAAAGATCGGTGTGGAGAGGCCGCACGGATTGCCAGGAAGACGCTCCCACGGCCCAGAGGCCCGAGCGTCGTGAACAACCCGATTGGCATCGGAAAAGATGAAAGGATGAAGATATGGCGGTCCTCAAGGCCGGTACCCGTCTGAAGAGCGCGGTTTGCAACACCGAGGTGATGGTGGTGGCCGCGCCGAAAGACGAAGTGGACGTGAGTTGCGGTGGGGCTCCGCTCGTGGCACTGGGAGGCGAAGCGCCCGGGGGCGGCGAAATCGCCGAAGGCGCCGGTGAGGGCACCCAGATTGGCAAGCGCTATATCAACGAAGCGGGCGATCTGGAAATTCTCTGCACCAAGCCGGGTGAGGGCTCCCTCGCATCGGGTGGGGCGCTTTTGACCATCAAGGGAGCGAAGCCGCTTCCTTCGTCCGACTGATCCGCGGAGTCAACCAATGAACTTGATGATGTTGCTGGAGATGGCCGCCGAGGGCATGGGCGACCGGGTGGGGGTGGTCAGTGGCGACACCCGTCTGACCTACGGAGAGATCTTCGAGGCTTCGGGCCGGGCAGCGGCCCGGCTTCGCAGCAGCGATGCCGAACACCTGGCGATTTTGGATATCAGCAGCCCGGCGCTGCCGATCGCCGTTTTCGCGGCGGCCTGGGCGGGCAAGCCCTTTGTCCCGCTCAACTATCGTCTCACCGGTGCGGAACTCGAGGCTCTGGTCGGCCAGATCACGCCCGCGCAACTCATCACTGAAAACGAGCGGGTGGATAGCCTGGCCGAGCTTGCGGGACTCGAAGTGATCGGTCGAGACGATTACCTGGCCGGAGCCCGGCGTGCCGAGGCCGAGTCCCTGGACCGCGAGTGGTCCATGGACCCCGACGAGATCGCGATCCTGCTCTTCACCAGTGGCACCACCGGCCCCCCCAAGGCGGCGGTGATCCGCCATAAGCATCTGGTGAGTTATATCCTGATGTCGGTGGAGTTCATGTCCGCCGACGAGAACGATGCGGCGTTGGTCTGCGTGCCGCCGTATCACATCGCCGGTATGGCGGCGATTGCCAGTTCCGTGTACTCGGGGCGTCGCATCGTGCAACTCCCGAATTTTACCGCCGAGAGCTGGCTCGAACTCGCGCGCAAGGAGGAGATCACCAACGCTTTCGTGGTACCCACCATGTTGGCGCGAATCGTCGAGCTGCTCGAAGGGCAAGGCAGCGCGGACTTGCCGCATTTGCGCGCCCTTTCCTACGGCGGTGGCAAGATGCCGCAATCGATCATCGAGCGCGCGCTCGAACTTTTTCCCGAGACGAATTTTGCCAACGCCTATGGGCTCACGGAAACCAGTTCGACGATTTCGATCCTGGGCCCAGAAGACCACCGGGCCGCTATTTCCAGCGACGACTCCCGGGTGCGCCGCCGCTTGGTCTCCGTGGGGCAGCCCTTGCCCTCCATCGAAGTGGAGATTCGCGACGGCGATGGCCAAGCCCTGGCGGCCAACGAACGCGGGGAGATCTACGTGCGCGGGGAGCAGGTCTCCGGTGAATACCTGGGCAAGGGAAGCCTTGTTTTGGAAGATGGATTTTTCCCCACTCGGGACGGGGGTTCCCTGGACGAAGACGGCTACCTCTTTATCGAGGGGCGCATCGACGACATCATCGTTCGCGGAGGCGAGAACATCTCCCCGGGTGAAATCGAAGACGTCCTGCTCGAGCATGAAGCCGTGTCGGACGCTGCCGTGGTGGGGTTGCCCGATGAGCAATGGGGCGAGAAGGTGGTGGCAGCCGTGGTTTGCAAGCCCGACGCTCGGGCCACCGAAGCGGAACTCCAGCAATGGGTCAAGGATCGCCTGCGCTCGTCCCGCACTCCCGAGAGCTTCGAGTTTTGGCCGGAACTGCCCTACAACGAAACCGGCAAGCTGCTGCGCCGGACCGTGCGCGCTCGGCTGATGGCCGGGTGACGCGCGGCGGAGAGGAGTTCCGGCTTCTCTCTCTCCCCGAGGCCATCGACCGGCTTCGGTCTCCCTATGCCCAGGAGGAATTTGCTTCCCTCACCGGGGACGGAGTCCTGGTGGTGGATCTGCCCGCCGGCGAAGGGGCATTGCCCCCGGCGAGGGAGATCGATGCGGCGTGCCGTGGGCTCGCGCAATTGGCCTGTCCCACGGTTGGGCTGGTGCCGGGAGAACTCTCTCCGACAGTGGCGGAGGTGGCCGGAGCCTTCGACGTGATTCTGCCCGGGGGTGCCTCGGAGTTGGCGGTTATTCTCTCCCGGGTGCGGGCCCAACCCCGGGCGTCCCTGGCCTTGGTTCAGTTGCTGCGTCACAACGCGTTTCTCGACGTACACGAGGGCTTGATCGCCGAATCCCTGGTCTATTCCACCCTTCAGGCCGGGCCCGAATTTACGGGCTGGCTCGCCGGTCGGACCCGTGGCAAGCGGGATGCCTCCACCGCCCCGGCGGTGCGCGTGGAGCGGAAGGGAAGCACGCTCCGCTTGACGTTGAACCGCCCCGAGCGCCACAACGCCTTTGGCCTGGCCCTGCGCGATGGTCTGGTGGAGGGGCTGCAACTGGCCCTCAGCGACGACAGTGTGAAGGAGGTCGTGTTGGCCGGGGCGGGCCCCTCGTTCAGCAGTGGCGGTGATCTCGACGAATTCGGAACCTTTCCCGACCCCGCCACGGCCCACGCGGTGCGCAGCATCCGAAACCCCGGTCGCTTGCTGGCCCAGTTGGCCCAGCGCGGCCGAGCCGAAGTGCACGGGGCGTGCATTGGTGCGGGCGCGGAACTGCCCGCGTTCCTGGCCCGGGTGACCGCGGCGCCCGACGCGTATTTCCAATTGCCCGAGGTGGGCATGGGGCTCGTGCCCGGCGCGGGCGGCAGCGTGAGCCTTCCTCGGCGCATCGGCCGCCAAAGGACCGCGCGCCTCGCTCTGGGCGGTGAGCGCATCGACGCCGAGACAGCACTGGCCTGGGGGCTGGTGGACGAAATTCGAGAGGGTGACCCGCGCCCGGTGTCCGGGTAGGATCGGGTCCATGCCCGTGTGGTCGGGTCGATCTGGAGAAAACGGTTATGGCGGGACCGATGGACGGGGTGAAGGTCGTTGAGCTGGGGGTCTGGGTCGCGGGGCCTGCGGCGGGCTGCATTCTCGGCGACTGGGGCGCGGATATCGTCAAGATCGAGCCTCCGGGCATCGGTGATCCCTCCCGGCTCTTCGACAAGATGCTCGGCGCCGACATGCCCTTTAATCCAATCTTCGAAAACGACAACCGCAACAAACGCAGCGTCGTTCTCGATCTGCGCAAGCCCGAGGGTTTGGCGTTGGCCTACGAGTTGATCGACGCCGCGGATGTCTTTGTCAGCAACGTGCGCACGGGCTCCCTGGCTCGACTGGGGCTGGACTGGGAAACCCTGGGCGCGCGCAATCCCCGGCTCGTCTATGCGTCGATTACCGGCTATGGCCTCGAGGGTCCCGACGCGGACCGGGCGGCCTACGACGTGGCCGCCTTCTGGTCCCGGGCGGGCATCGCGGGTTCCTTGATGCTCCCGGGCCAGCCGCCGCCCTTTCAACGCGGAGGCATGGGGGACCACAATACCGGCCTCGCCGCGGCGGGTGCGGTCTGCGCCGCTCTCTACGAACGCGAACGCACGGGGGAGGGGCAACTGGTTTCGACTTCTCTTCTCCGTGAGGGCATGTACACCCTGAGCTTTGATATGGCGGTGAGCCTGCGCTTCGGTGTCGATTTGTTGCCGGGCAACCGGAAGACCATGGGAAACCCGGCCATGAACAACTATCAGGACAGCGAGGGCAAGTGGTTCTGGATCGTGGGCCTGGAGGGCGCACGCCATTGGCCGGCTCTGGCCCGGGCCGCGGGGCACCCGGAATGGGTGGATGACCCGCGATTCAAGGGGGATGCCGAGCGTGCCCTGAATGCCGAGCCCCTGATCGAAATGCTCGACGAAATTTTTGCCACCCGCACCCGGGCCGAGTGGGGCGAAGTCTTCGACGCCGAGGAGAACCTGTGGTGGGCCCCGGTGCAGACCATGCAGGAAGTGCTCCAGGATCCCCAAGCCCACGCGGCGGGGGGCTTTGTCGAAGTGCCCGACGGGGAGGGCACGACCCTGCTCCCGGCCACACCGGTTGATTTTGGCGGTCGGCCGTGCGCACAGCGCAACATGGCTCCGGACCACGGCGCCGATGGCGACACGATTCTCGCCGAACTCGGGCGGGACCCGAAAACCATCGAAGCGTTGCGCAAGGCGGGCGTGTTGGGTTAGCGCGGCCCTGATGAGCACAGGGCTGCATACAGGGGCTGCCCGCCTGCAAAAGCTACCAGCGCAAATAGAGTTGGGCGGACACGACGTGGAGTTGGTAGCCGTCCCCCACGTAGAAATCGTAGTCGAAACCGACCAGGGGAACTTGGTTGATGCGCATCAGGTAACCGGTTCCCACGTAGAAATGGTCGGGATCCGCTTGGGCGCCGGTGGTCACGAAAGGCGAAGCTCCGGGTACGGCGTAAAAGCGCGCGACAACGGGACGCGCGAGATCACCGAAATCGTGGGTCCAGCCCGCCCGCACCTCGGGTTCGATGCCGAATTCGCCGTCCAAGGTGAAGAGCGTAGAAACCCGCACACCCAGGGTGGTCTGCCAGGAATCGTAACTCGCTGAGTCGGTGGCCAGAGAAAGGTCGCCCGCGCCTGTTTCACGCAGACTGTCCTGGCTGAGGTGGTTGTATTGAAGGCGGACCATGGGCCGGTAGGCGATCCGGGTGATGTCGCCCAGGCGCGCCCCGGCTTCGAGAAGAAAGCCCGCCTCCTGGCCCGATGACTGGGCGGTGGCGTTTCGGTCGATGTCCTCGAACACAATGTGCCGGTCGGTCTCCAGGTCGGTGTACGCGTAGCGGCCCGCGAGCCCGGCGTAGTAGCCCTGTTTTTCCCAGCTCCCGTACACCGCAGCCTGGTAGGTATTGCCTTGAGCGGTCAGACCCCGGTTGCCTTCCAGGGAGTGCCGGGTGTAGCCGAAGCCCAGGCCGCCCCGGATGTTTTTCGAGCCGGGCAGAGCGGTATCGAAGCCGCCTGCGAATCCGCCGCTGTCCGCGCTGATGTCCGAAGCGTTGATCTGCCCCGATTGGTCCGAGAAGAGACCCACGGCCTCGATCCATCCCCCCGCTGACGGGCCGGCTTGTCCGGCGGCCCCGGCGTTGCGGATCACGGGGCCGGTCTCGTACTCGTTGGCCGTGAAGCGCCGGGACAGGGCCTGGGCAAACGCGTAGGCATTGGCTTCCCGGGGATTCGTCATGGCGCCGAGGCTCTCGCCGGCCACCTCGTCGAGAATGT
>DUCT01000170.1:15766-16540 GCA_012959665.1 Myxococcales bacterium
CTGCTGGTTCGGCGTCTCGGCAAAATCGCTCAAGGAATTGGCGTTTGGGGTGAGGGTGACGGTGAGTTGGGTTCCGCCGGATGCCAGGGCCGGGGCCCCCACGTCGAGAAAGGCGAACTCCGGAGAGGTAAAGCCCAGCCCCTCGCTGCCCGCAACGATGGATGTGCCGGTGAGCAGAACGTAGGGGACCGTTCCGCTGTAAACCCCGGGAAGGGGGGTCAATGCGAGTTCCACCCCGTTGAGAAATACCTGTCCGTCGACGGCGAGGGTCGAGGACTGGCCTTGGTCGTCGAGGATCACGTTGAGCTCCGAGCCCGCCTCGAGCCTGGCTGACCCGGCCTCCACAAGGAGTGCGCCGGTGACGCCCCCCAGAACGATCCGGCCGCGGCTGACCAGCCCTCCATGGATCGTCGTGCGGCCCGTCGATTGGGCGTTCTCGAGGGTGGCCCCGGCGGATACGGTCACGCTCGACGTGCCGGGCAGGTCGGTCTCCAGGCGCAAGGTGCCGCCGCTGACTTCAGTGGCCCCGGTGTAAGAGAAGTTCGGCGCGTTGAGGGTCGGGTTGAAGGTGAAGGTGAGGGTGCCGGTTCCCGATTTGGTGACCTTGCCACTACCCGAGATGGAGCCGTCGAAGGTTTGGCTGTCAGCAAACGAGAATTCCGCGGTGGCATCCACGGAACTCAGATCAATTTCGCCGCGCCCGGGGTCATCAGCGCCGCGGTTGCCCACCAGGTTTTGGGCATCGCCGCGCAAGGTGCCTCCGACGATCTCGGT
>DUCT01000171.1:0-7077 GCA_012959665.1 Myxococcales bacterium
TCCTTGATTTCGGCCACCACCCGGTAGGGGTTGATGGGTTGGGCATCGTCGCGTTGGGCGGCGAGCAGGCTTTCCTCGTTGCGCTGGGCCTTCTCTTGCAATCCTTGCAACCAACCGGCGCTGGCTGAAGAAAGCGAAGCGCTGCCCAGGGCGCTGTCCAGGGCTTCGGCGGTGGCTTGGGCATCCGCCACCAGGCCATGGCTGAGGCGTGCGCCGGATGTGAATTCCTCGGCTTCGATATCCACCTGGATGAGCGTGGCGTCCGGCGCGAAGCGTCGCCCCATGCCGAAGATCCAGTTGAAGCGACCGCCGAACATGACCACGACGTCGGCGCCCGACAACGCCTGGGAGCGCGCTGCATTGGCGAAGTTTGCGTGGTCGTCGGGCAGGGTGCCCCGGGCCATGGGGGCGCACACATAGGGGATGCCGCGATCGACAAGTTTCTGGATCGCCGGGCCGGCGTCGGACCAGGCTGCGCCCTTGCCCACGAGCAGCAGCGGGCGCTGGGCGCTGGCGAGCAGGTCGGCCACGCGTTGCACGGCGTTCGGATCGGGGTGAGGAACCGAGATTTCGGGTGTCGGCTGATAGATGACGTCGTTCTCTTCCGCGGTGGCGCTCACCAGGTTGCCTGGAAAATCCAGGTAAACCCCACCGGGCTTGCCTTCCAGGGCTTTGCCCACCGCCAACCGGATCCACTCGGGGATGCGCTCGGTGGAGTCGACGCGCCCGGTCCACTTGCAGACCGCCTGGGTGGCGGCGATTTGGTCGAGTTCCTGGAAACCCCCGATCCCCGTGGTGCTGGAGAAAGCCGAACCGCCGAGGACAACAAACGGCATGGCGCTTTCCGTGGCGACATAGAGCGGCGTCACGCAGTTGGTGACCGCCGGGCCCGAGCCCGCCACGAAAACTCCGGGGAGTTTTTTCTGCCAGCCCCAGGCCGAGGCCATGAAGCTGCCGTTCATTTCATGGCGGCAGCCCACCACGTTGAGGCCCTCGCTCTGGCCGCCGGAGAAGAGCTCGATCATGGGCCCGGCCACGACGCCAAAGAGCGTGTCGATTCCGCAGCGCTTCAATTGCCGTGCGGCGAGCACGCCACCGTTTACCTGGGCCATGGGGCCTCCCTGTCAGGAATTCGCGCGGTTTTGATCCCTGGGCTGAGTACCAACGGGTAACACGCTCACCGCGGGCTGGCACCGGGCGCCCAGGAAGGGGCGGCGAGGCGCCCGAGGGCAGAAAAGGGGACAGGGCGCTATATCGTTGAATGGGGCGAGGGGCGCGTCCCTGAGAGGCCCGGCCCCGGAGGAGAGAATAACTCATGGGACGAGCAATGATGGGGCGGGCAATGGGGGTATCCGAGCAATGGGGCTATTAATGGGGCTATCAACAGGGCTATCAATGCGGCTATCAACAGGGCGATCAACAAGGCGATCAATGCAGCGATCGATCAAGGCTTTCGTTCTAGTGCTGGTTCTCACCGGGGGCGTCGGTTGTGAATCGAACTGCGAACGCGTCATCCGCGAGTTTTTGGCGGAATCCTGCCGACGCGACCAGGCGGCTAGTTCGGGCCCCGCAAGCCTCAGCAAGAACTGCCCGGCGCACGCCGATTACGAGTTGATTCGCCTCAAGGGCGTAATCACTTGCGAGTCCGGGGAACATTGGGAGCGCTGAGCGTCGGGCTTGGGTCGGCCGAGTTGAACTGCCTTCTCTTGGTATTGGCCTAACCCCGGCGGGCAATGTACTCCGCGTAACCGTCGGCGATTTTCCTTAGATCGGGATCCTTCTCGAAGAGGGGCTCGAATTTGCTCCGAGCCTTTTCACGCTTCGCCGGGATGTATTCGGTGGGCCAAAAACCTTCGTGGGGCTCGTATCCGCTCAGGACGTTCCGGGCGACGGTGGCCTTGTGGACCTCGTCGACTCCATCGGCGATTCCCATCGTGGGGGCGCCGGCGTACATGGCCTGGATGGGCGTCAGGTTCGTGGTTCCCAGGGATCCCATTATGTGCAGGGCATTGAAGGACACCTCGCGGAGTACCTTGGCCATGCTGTACTTGACCGCCGCGATATCCGTTCGGGTTTCGCGGATGCTCGAGTTGTCGATCTTCCACGCGGTCTCGAGCACGTAGAGGCGAAGCATCTGAATGGCCGCGTAGGAGTCGGCGATTTTCTCCTGCACCATCTGATGCTCGCTGATGATTTTGCCGTGGGATTCCCGGCTGAGCGCCCGCTCGCACATCATGTCAAGCGCCAGTTTGCATTGGGAAATAGTGCGCATGGCATGATGAATCCGGCCGCCCCCGAGCCTGCGCTGGGCGAGCACCCGGGCTCCGTCCTCGGGGCCAAGAAGGTGATCCAGGGGAACGTGGACATCGTTGTACTTGATGTGGTTGTGGGTCCGCGGCTCGGGCATGATCTCCACGCCCGGGGCATCGCGCGGCACGACGAACATGCCGTTGGTGCACATGACGAAAAGGATGTCGGCCGCTTTGCCGGCACTGGTGAACCACTTTTCGCCGTGGATCACCCATTCGTCGCCCACGCGCACGGCGTGAGTTTTGAAAAGCCGGGGGTCAGAGCCGCCCTGGGGTTCGGTCATGGAATACGCGGACCAGATCTCCTGGTTCAGCATGGGCGTGAGCCAGCGTTTCTTCTGCTCGTCGGTCCCATAGGCGGCCAACATTTCCATGTTTCCCGTGTCCGGCGCAGCGGCTCCAAAAATCTGCGGGGCCGAGCCATACCGGCCCAGGATCTCGTTGAGCAGGCCGAGCTTGAGTTGTCCGAACCCGGGCCCCCCCAATTCCTTGTCGAGGAAAAGGGCCCAGAGTCCCTGGGCCTTGACTTCATCTTGCAAGGGTTTCACAAGCGCCTTGATCTTCGGGTTTCGCGAGCGCACCGCGTACGGGAAGACAAGGTCGAGAGGCTCGATTTCGGTTCGGCAGAAATTCTCTACCCAATCAAGCTTCTTCTGGAACTCCGGTTCTGTCGAGAAATCCCAACCCATCGTCAAGTCTTCCTTCTACACGAGCCCCTGGTGCAGGGCTCTGCGGTGTTGGCCGACGGGTATCGCGATTGCCGCTGGCGATTATGGAATCCGATGCAGTGCGAAGCGTTGAGCTTACAGTTTTGCGCCGAGGCCTACCAGCAACGCATTTGGGGTGTTTTCTCTGTACCCCTCTTGAGCAGGGCCTTTCTGTGCAGCGCCTCCTGTACAGGGCCTTCTGTAAAGCGCCTCCTGTACAGCGCCTCCTGTAAAGCGCCTTCTGTAAAGCGCCTTAGTCGAGCCACTCCAGTGGGTCGTTGCGATGGATATGCCCGGCTTCTTCCACCCGGGCGTAGAGGCCGAGGTTGCCGCCGTTCTCGCGCACGAGGCTGCGCATGATTTTGGGGTCCTTGGGCAATTCCTGGAACCCCCGGGTCACCATCACGCAGCGTGGGCAGAGGATTTCCATCCGTAGGGTGGCCGAGCCAATCCGGACGCGTCGTCCCTCCCAGGCCGTCTCGGGAAAGGCTTCCGTCGCATCCGGGTCGTCGATCAGCAGGTTGGGGCGAAAGCGGCGGACATCGAAGCGGGCCTCCTGATTTTTCGCCTGCATGCTTGCCAGGGACGCTGTCGTCAGCACGAGCAGCGGGAAGGCGTCGAAATAGGTTCCGGGAGGACATTCGTTTTGCATCAACTCCGGGGGGAAGACGCTGATATCGGGCAGGGGTTCATCGGGTTCCCGGGCAAATACGGTTCGGAGTTCCTTCTCGATGTCGCCGCCATCGGGCGCGCCGCGCTTGTAATGGCTTCCGTCGCCCACGGGCACCAGGGGCCAGAGCGTGACCGCGTGGTCCAGCGCGTCGGAAAGGCGTTGGTGGATCGACTCGTCTCCGGTCTGTCCCTTGCTGCCGTCTTCGAAGTGGATCGTGGCCGGGCTCGAGCCCTCGGTGGGCGGGGGGGCCGGGTAGTCGGCGGCGAGCTTCATGAGGCCGGCGAATTTCTTTGCGCCGCTGATCCGGCCGCGCACTTCGTCCCTGACCGCCCAGGCGCGGTCGCCGGCGACGCCTCGCTCGCCGACCTCGGTGGCATCGAGCTTTTCTCCCGCCATGCTCTTGACCGGGTAACGCCAGATCTCTTGAACGCTCGCCATTGTTTTTCCCTTCGTAGCACTCGGCAATCCGCCTCACGCGGACATCAGCACCGAATCGATTCTTGGAGGTTGCGCCGGGCCTACACGCCCGTGGGTGCCACGTCGTCCAGGACCGAGACCCGCTCGCCGCGTCGGCATTCCGGGTAGTAGTCCCAGACCGCGTGGTGTTGGGTGCAGCGGTTGTCCCAAAGCGTCACCGTGTGGGGAGCCCATTGCACCCGGCAGTGGATGCGCGGGGTGGTGGCGATGTGGTCGAAGAGCATGGCCAGGAGGCCGCGGCTCTCCCTGGGTGTGAGACCCTTGATGTGGCTGGTGAATCCGCTGTTGATGTACAGGATGCGCTCGCCCGATTCGGGATGGACAGTGACCACCGGGTGCTCGGATTTTGGGTAGCCGCCCGGGGGCGGCTCGATCTTGTACGCGCCCAGGTAGGGCAGGGCGCCGTCGTGCACGGCGGTCAGTCCCGACAGGAAGGTCTTCATGGCATCGGAGAGCAGATCGTAGGCCAGGGCCATGTTGGCAAAGAGTGTGTCGCCGCCACCGCCGTCCGGGGTTTCCTCGATCCGCAGGATCGAGCACATGGGCGGAATCGGATCACAGGTGACATCCGTATGCCAACCGTCTCCTGCGGTGTAGGCCGAATCCTGGGTGGTGATGACGGGAAGAATTTCGGGATCCTTGCCCCGGGCGCCCACCTTGTGCATGGGATGCGAGTGGAGCATGCCGAAGTGCCGGCCGAAGGCTTTGTGCTGATCGCGGCTAATGGCCTGATCCCGAAACACGAGCACCTTCCAGTCGCGAAAAGCATCGTCGAGATCTCGGGATTGTTGCGCGTCCAGGGGGTTCGCGAGGTCGAGGTCCAGAACTTCGGCGCCCATGTGGGGGGTCAGGCTCCGGAGTCGAAAGCTCGAATAGTCGAGGCTCTTGGGTGTTCGCTCGGAATGCTTTGCGGTTTCGGCCAGCACGGCGCTCCTTGGCTGGGCAAACGGGCTGCCCCGGTTCTCGGGATGCGAACTCCTGGTTCGGGTTCAGACCGATGGGGCCCAGTATGCCATGAATCGGTTCGGGGAGAAAATGCCGGTCGGGCGAGCCCGCCCGGCCGATCGCCCGGGGGCCTCCTGGGTCGAAGATTCTCGCATTGCCTCGGGGAATCCGATTTCTTAGCCTCTCGCCCTTCAGGCTTTTAGCCGCCACCTCATCCACCACCTCATCCACGACCCAAGGAGTTCCCTATGCCGAGAGCCACCCGAGACGCAATTGAATTCGAATACGATGTATTCGGCGCCGAGACCGGGAAACCCCTCCTGCTCATCATGGGTCTCGGGGCGCAGATGGTGCTCTGGGATGAAGGCTTCTGCGAGAAGCTGGCGGCTGAGGGGCACCGGGTGATTCGCTTCGACAATCGGGATATTGGCCTTTCGACCTGGCTCGACGATCTGGGCATCCCCGACATGGCGGAGCTCGTTGCGGCGGGAGCCCGGGGCGAGCCCATGCAGGTGCCCTACAGCTTGGACGATATGGCGGACGACGCCGTTGCTGTGATCGACGCGCTGGGGATCGACGCGGCGCATATTTGCGGCGCCTCCATGGGGGGAATGATTGCCCAGGCCCTGGCCATCCGGCATCCCGCACGCGTGCGGAGCCTGACTTCGATCATGTCCACCACCGGAAACCCCGACTTGCCTCCCGCCAGCCCCGAGGCCATGGCGGTTTTGACCGAGCCCATGCCCGATGACCGCGCGGCGGTGGTCGAGCGCTCGATCAAGAGCGACGCGATTATCGGTTCCCCCGGCTACCCGGGAGAGCCGGACGTGCTGCGTGAGCGGGCGGGAATGCTTTTCGATCGATCCTTCCACCCGGTGGGAAGCGCCCGGCAGATGGCCGCCATCATGGCTCACGGGGATCGTAGACCGGCCCTCCAAGAACTCGATGTACCTGCGCTGGTCATTCACGGCCAGGCCGATGCCCTGGTTCCGGTGGAAGGCGGAATCGATACCCACGAAGCCATTGCGGGCTCGGAACTCATGCTCATAGACGGCATGGGACACAATCTCCCGCCCCAGTTGTGGGACAGCATCGTGGCGCGCATTTCGGCGCTGACGGCCCGGGTCGACGGTAAGAACTGATCCGGCCTTGCCTCGAAGCCCGCTTCCTCCCCCCCCTCATTATCACGGCGCTCCCCATCAAGGGGCTGAGCCACTGACCAGGAGAGAACGAAAATGATTGGCTACGTAACGATTGGAACAAACGACATGGAGAAGGCCAAGGCCTTCTGGTCGGAACTTCTCGAGCCCCTGGGCGCGAAAGTCCTGATGGATATTGGGCGGATCGCCTTCATCGGCGAGAGCATGGATAAGCCGATTCTGGCGGTCTGCACACCGTTCGACACCGAGGCACCCGACCATGGAAACGGCAACATGCTCGCCTTTCCGGCGGGTTCTCGCGAAAAGGTCGACGAACTCTATGCCCGGGCCCTGGGGCTCGGCGCCAGGGATGAGGGGCCTCCCGGCGAGCGGATGCCGGGCTTTTACGGCGGCTATTTCCGAGACGCCGATGGCAACAAGGCAGTCTTCTACCAGATGGGCTGAGCAAATGGGCTGAGGCGATCCGATGGGCGGAAGCGCCCGTTGGCTTCGCTCCGAGAACGATGGACCCCGGGAGAAGCGCGCCCCGTGCCGCGAATGCCCCGGGGTCCCTTCTTTACACCCGGCCGACTGCCCTCGCGGTGCTAGAATGCGGCGCCGGTTGAACTCGAAGTCGGTCTGGACTCGGGGCCGGGGTCAGGTCGAAGTTCGAATGGGTGATCAGGCCGTTCGTATTGGGGGGAATGCTTGGGCCGCAAGAACCTAAATCTTGAGATCTTGCTCGTTTCGCTCGCGGTGATCCTGCTCGAGATCAATTACACCCGGGTTTTTTCGTTCAAGCTCTATTACTACTTCACCTACCTGAT
>DUCT01000171.1:7137-16468 GCA_012959665.1 Myxococcales bacterium
GACGGTTTCGCGCCGCCTGAGCGCGATGTCGGCGGAGCGCCTGATCCCTCTTCTCTGCTTGTTGGGCGCGATTGCGGCACCCGTGGGATACCTCGTGGTGGCGGGTGTTCAGATCAATACCAGCCGCCTGGATGACAGCTTTTTCGAACTCGCCAAGCTCACGGCTGTGTGTCTGGCGGTTTTCCTGCCCTTTCTTTTTGTGGGCACCATGATCACGACGATTTTCGGCGCGCACCCGGATCGGATCAATCGCCTCTACTTCGCCGACCTGATGGGAGCCGCCATTGGCTGCGCGATATCGGTGCCGTTGCTGATTTTTATCACGCCGCCGGGCAGCATCGTGCTCGCCGGGGTGATCATGGCGTTGGCCGGGATTCGACTCGCCGCTCAGGAGTACCGGGTCCTGCTCGCCCCATTGGTTTTGGTCGCGGTTGGACTGCTTGGCCTATCCGGTTTTTCGCAGATCCTTCCCGATCCCGTGCCCGACGAGAACAAGACCATGTCGCCCCAGCGCGAGGGTGAGAACCGGACGGTTCACTCGGAATGGAGCCCGGTTTTTCGGGTCGACGTCATCGACGCATCTCCTCCGGGATCGGTCGGGCCCCCGGCGCGTCTGCTTCTCAATCATGACGGAATGCTCGGGGCCTCGTTGCTGCACTTCGACGGCGACTACGGGAAGCTGACCTTCTTCGACAGGGACACCCGTTCATCGGCCTATTCGGTGGTGAACGAGGATCCCCGGGTGTTGATTATCGGAGCGGCGGGCGGCCATGAGATCCTCGCCTCCCTCTACTTCGGTGCTTCGCATATTCGCGGCGTGGAACTCAATCCCATTACCTACTCGCTGCTGAAGGAACACTTCGCCGACTACTCGGGCCGGATCGCCATGCATGAGAAGGTCGACCTGGTGAACTACGAAGGCCGCACTTTTCTCGAGCGTGACGAAGAAACATACGATCTGATCTGGTTTGTGGCGCCGGACAGCTACTCGGCGATGAACGCCGCGAGCTCCGGCGCTTTCGTCCTCTCCGAGAGTTACCTCTACACCACCGAGATGATCCAGGTAGCCCTCGAGCATCTTTCGCCCGGTGGCATTCTGTCGGTGCAATTTGGAGAGATCAATTTCGCAGGAAAACCGAACCGAACGGCGCGTTATCTGACCACCGCCCGTGATGCCCTGGAGGCCCGGGGCGTGAACGACTTCCGCGAGCACATCCTTTTGAGCACCGTTCCCGAGTTCTTCACCATGGCGACGATCCTGATCCGAAACGAGGCCTTCACGCCCGCGGACGTTCGGCGCTTTGAGGAACACGAGAAGACCATCAAGGATGCGAAAGTCTGGCACGCGGCCGGGCAGCCCGTCGCGGTGGATTCAAGCCACCCGGTTCGTAAGGTCATCGATCTCGACGCGGCCGCATTGGCTGGCTATTTGGACGGGCACCCCTACCAGCTTCATCCCGTAGCCGACAACAAACCGTTCTTTTGGCACTTCGCCCGGTTCCAGGACTCATTCGGCGAGCAGTGGGGTGGCAACGTTTATATCTGGGATCCCGAGGACGCGACGGGCGAGCGCGTGATGGTGATTCTCCTGCTCTTCGCGGCCGCCTTCGCGGGTGTGTTCCTTCTTCTTCCCCTGGTGGCCATTCGTGAGGTGTGGAGAGAGGTGCCCCACAAGTTGCGCGCGGGAACCTACTTCGCGTCCCTCGGTCTGGGTTTCATGTTCTTCGAAGTCTGCTTGATGCAGCAGATGACACTCTTTCTCGGCTACCCCACGTATTCGCTCACCGTCACGCTCTTTAGCCTGCTGGTTTTTACCGGGATCGGGAGCCTTGCGACGGAACGCTACGCGGCCAATCGAAACCGCTCGCTGCTCATACTTCTGGGTGTGCTCTTCGTCCTGATGCTGATGCAGCAGTTTGCTCTCGGGCCCATGGTGGACGCGTTCATTGGCAATTCCCTGGCTTTCAGAATCTTCGCCGCGATCCTCTTCATCGCGCCGCTGGGTTTGTGCCTGGGCGCTTTCATGCCCATCGGCCTGGGCGCAGTGGCGGAGTTGAGCGACTACAGCCGGCAATACATAGCCTGGGGCTGGGCGGTGAACGGGTTCTTCTCGGTGATGAGTTCCATCCTAGCCACGATGCTCTCGATGACCTTCGGCTTTCAAGCCGTTCTCATGGTCGGCATGGGGATCTACGCCGTGGGCGTACTCGCTTTGATCAGTGTCCCGGTGGTAGCGAAGAACTAGGGCAAGGTTTTTCTGAAGACAATCGTGAGCAGAGAGTTGATTCAGGACGATCTTCGGTGAGAGGAGTTCGACCGATGATTCCCAACCAGTGGTACCCAGTCGCCGAGGCTCGAAAGCTCAAGGGAAAGCCCATGGGCTTGGAGCGCTTGGGGCGGAAGATCGTGCTCTGGCGCGATGGCCGAAATGGCACGGGTTCGGTTCGGGCAGCATTGGATCGCTGCCCCCATCGGGGGGCCGCTCCCAGCCGGGGGAAGGTCATCGACGGCGAGATTCAATGCCCTTGGCACGGTTTTCGGTTTGGTTCTGACGGCGTCTGCACCCGCATGCCCTGCGAGGGCAGCGAGGCTCGAATTCCGAGGGGAATGGCCCTGGCGATGCTTCCTGCCCGGGAGGCCCACGGACTGCTCTGGGTATTCCACCAGGGCGCCGATTGTGTCCCGGCAGATCCAAACGCGGTGCCGATCCACTGGTTCGACGAGTTTGCCGACGGGCGGACGGGCGCAGCGGGGAGCAGCTTCGACTGGCCCTTCAACTACGTCCGAACCCTCGAGAGCAACTTCGATGTCCATCACTTTCCCTTCATCCACGGCGGTGGCCGGATTTCGGGGGAGCGGGTCGAGTTTTTTGAGGTAAGCGAAGCGAATAACCACATTCGAATGCGGGGTCAGCTTCGCCACGAGCATAAGGATAAAGGTCTCAGCTTCCGTGTCGAATACAAGCCGCCGGCGGTCAGCTTGCTGGAATTTCCGGGCTTCGCTTTTGTGGTGGCGGATTGCCCCATCGACGCTTCCAATACCTGGCGCTACGCCCGCTATCGCCAAAGCGTGATCCGCATCCCCGGAATCGCGAAGGTGCTCAGTTGGTTTGCGCTGCAACTGGATTTCAGGCTCTTCCAGAACCGCCAGGACGAGTGGATCATGGCCACCCAGCAACCCGCCCAACCCGATCAGGCGGTGGATCACCTGGTGGGTGCCGATGCGGGCACGGCGGCCTTCACGAATCTCAGGCACCGACTGATTCGCGAAGCCTCGCCCAAGCCGGGGTGAAGGGGAGGGCCCCTTTGCTCAGGGCCTGGAAACGACCTCGATGACCGACCCTATTTCGGCTTCGCCGGGTTCGATCACCTGCCAATGAATGCCGCGCCGGTTCTCCGCTCGCGTGGCCGGGGCTGCGACAAAGACCAGGGCATCTTGACCGAAGCGCCCCTTGAATTTCCGGCAGCCGTCGTGGGGCAGGGGCGTGACTTCAACCAGCGCCTGCCCGACCCGGACTTGGCTTCCCGGGGGCAGGCTCTGGGCCGAGAGATCGAGGTCGACGAAGAGGTTGTCCCCGAAATGGGTGAGGGGCTGGCCGCCCGCAATGATTTGGGCGATGTCCATGCGCATGACCGTCAACTGGGCCCCGGGGTTCCGGGGAGGGCGCCGACTCCAGCCATCGCCGGGGATGCCTTCCTCCCGGGTCAGGCGCGTGGTCTTCGGCGTTTCGCGCTGGCCATCGGGAAGTCGGCCCACAATCAGGCCCAGACTTCCCCGGTCTCGGGGCGCCGGGGGCAGCGCTGCCAGGTCGGCGTTCAGGTCCCCTATGGAACGGTGCTTCGACGAGTCGCCCTCGGGTCCGTAGGCCTCGGTCTGTAGATCGGTTTGGCTTTCGCTCATCAATCGTTCTCCCCCAATGTTCTTCTTCCGCTCGCTAATCCACTCGCTAGCCGCTCTCTACTCCGCTCCACCCTACTCCGCTCCACCCTACTCCGCTCTCCGCCCGCAGCCTATCGCGCGATCCGCTGTGGGGGCGGCGGCGCCTTGGGGTGGCCGCGGGGATCCCATGGGTTTGCCCAGGCTTTAGGGTCTCGCCCAGAGGTTTGGAGAGGGGCATTGCCGGCGGATTTCTTCGGAGTCCGGGGGCAGCAAAGGCAGACTGCTTGCTCTAGATTTATTTGCGATCGAAAATGTGCCGACCTTCCTTGGACCCATTCGTTCGGACCCAGTCGATCTTTCTGCGGCATGCCGGATTGGAGTTTCTCCTAGTGAGCGAACAGGACTTTCCCGAAACGGCCGATGCGGTGATCGTGGGAGTCGGGGGCATCGTAGGCGCCTCCCTCGCTTATTTTCTCTCCGAACTCGGGATGACCCGAATTGTGGGGCTTGAAAAAGCGGGCTCGATCCCTTCGGACATCGGTTCCACCTCCCATGCCTCGGACTTTATTTTCAATACGGGGCACGACAAGTTGAGCACTTGGACCACGGCCTACAGCCGAGAGTTCTACCAGGAGAACGGTTTCTTTCTCGAGCGAGGGGGCCTGGAAATTTGCCGGGTGGGCGACGACGAGCGTTGGCAAGAACTCAAGCGGAAGGTGGCTTCGGGCAAGGCCTTCGGCACCCAGGCGTGCCTGATCTCGGCAGGGGAGGCGAAGGAGAAGTTTCCGTTCCTCGATGAGTCTTCCATCTGCGGCGCCCTCTGGGATCCCCAGGCCGGGCTCGTGGTGCCGCGATCCCTGGACGTTGTGCTCGAAATGGTCAGCCGCGCGAAAACGAAGGGCGCCCTACGCAATTTTACGAATACGCCGGCCACGGGCTTCGAAATAGAGGACGGTCGCATTCGCGGGGTGCACACCCGAAAGGGAACGATTCGCGCCCCCCTGGTGATCGTGACCTCGGGCATCTGGGGGCCGGCGGTGGCGGGGATGGCGGGGGTGGGGGTGCCGCTCTGGCCCGTGGAACACCCGCTGCTCTTCTTCGGACCTCTCGAAAGCATTCAGGGGACCCAGGAATTTCTCGTGCACCCCCTCATGCGCGACCAGGGCAACTCGGCCTACGTGCGCGATACCGGGCGCGCGGAGGGGGGCATGCTCGAGTGGGGTTATTACGAGGAGAAGAACCCGCGCCTGGTGGCCGCCGAGGATATCGGCGATCCCGCAAAGGTGAAGACCTCGCCCTCCATGCACCACCTCTCCCTGGACGAAATCGCCGAGCCCCTGGCCCGGGCCAGCGAAACTGTTCCCCTCTTCGAAGATCTGGGCTGGGACGAGCGCACCTCGTTCAATGGCCTGCTCTCGGTCACCGTGGACGGTGGCTCCCTGGTGGGGGAGAGCCCCGAGGTTCGGGGCCTTTGGCTTTGCGAAGCCGTCTGGGTCAAGGACGGTCCCGGCGTGGCGCGGCTCTGCGCCGAATGGATCACGAAGGGTTCGCCTCAGATGGATCCTCACGCCATGGACATCAACCGATTTTATCCCTTCCAGAAAGAGCGCGAGTACATCCGCGGCCGCTGCTTCGAGAACGCACAGAAAATCTACAACCCGCCCGTGCATCCCCGGGAGCCCTGGGCCACTGGGCGCGATGTTTTCCACAGTCCTTTCTATGCCCGGGAAAAGGAACTCGGGGGTTATTTCGACAACGAGATCGCCGGCTGGGAGCGCGCCTACGCGTACGCGTCCAACGAGGCGAAACTCGCGAACTACATGGCCCAGGTCCCCGTGCGTGAGCACGAGTGGGATCGCCGCCACGTCCCCTACGAGGTCGCCAACGCCGAGCATCTGGCCATGAGCGAGAGCGCCGGGATGATCAACCTCTCGCACTTCGCGATCCTCGATATCGAGGGCCCGGATGCGGAACGGCTGCTCGAAACCCTTTCGGTGGCGCGCATTGGCGGCGTCCCTCGCGAGGGCCGGGTGGTCTACACCAATTTTCTTGATCCCACCGGCGGCGTGCGGGCGGACCTCACGGTCTGTCCCCTGGGCGGGAATCGTTTCCGGGTGATCACCGGGGGCGCCGACGGTCACCGAGATCAGATCTGGATCCGGAACTATCGGGACGATCAAGGACTCGATGCCGAGATCCGAGTGCGAACCCACGACCTGGCGACCCTGGGACTCTGGGGGCCGGACGCCCGGCGGATCTTGGAGCGGTTCGCCGATCCGACGACGGTTTCCGAGGCCGCCTTTCCCTTCGGTGCCGCCCGGCGCGTCGAATTGGCCTTGCCCGGCGGCCCCGAAGTTTCGCTTTGGGCCCTGCGGATCTCCTACGTGGGCGAGCTTGGCTGGGAGCTCTACCTCGACAACGATCCCGCAGTGGGTCTCCCTCTCTTCGACGCCTTTCTCGAGGCCGGGGTGGTTCCGGTGGGAATTGAAACCTATGCCAGCAGCCGGCGCCTCGAGAAATCGTTCCGTGTCCAGGGCATCGATCTCGAAACCGAGTACAACGCCTACGAGTCCGGGATGGCGCGCTCGGCCGTCAAGAAGCAAGACTTCATCGGTCGGGCCGCGTACCTCGACCAGCGCGGGCAGAGTCCCGAGGCGCTGCTCTGCACGCTCAGTCTCGACACACTTCGCGTCGCGGGAGAAATCGACCGCTACCCGGTGGGCGTTGCGCCGATTCTCGATCCGACCCGGGGCGAAACCCTGGTGGACGCCCACGGCCGCCGGTCGTATACGACGAGCACTTCGTATTGCCCGTCCCTGGGCAAGCATCTCGCCATGGGTTACCTGCCCGCCGAGCGCGCCCGGGTGGGGGAGAAGTTCCTGATCGAGTATTTCGACGAGGGCGGCGACGGCCAATACCCCGTGACCGTGGAGGTCGCCGGTGGCGGCGCACTCTACGATCCCGAAGGACAGCGGGTGCGGGGCTGAGGGCGGGCCGGGCCCCGAGCCGGAAAACGGCCGTCCCCAGGCACCGACCATTCCGGCCGAGGTCTTTCTTCTAGCGCTCGCGGGACATCAGAGAATGCGGGGCCCAGCGCTGGGCCGGGCAGGTGGCGCCCGCAGCATGGGGCATAGGGGGCAGGACGGCTCTCTTTCCTTGGTTGTCCACTGGGGTATGTTCGTCTTCCGGCGCATGTGCCGGTTGGTCAGGCGTCGACGAATCCCGGCGCATGCCAGTCGGCCCCTGTCGAGGATGAATTCATGTCGAGCGGACTTCGTTACGAAAAGAAATCTACGGTGGCTGTCTTCACCATCGACAACCCTCCGGTGAATGCGTGGACCCCGGCGATGCACAAGGCCTTCTACGATCGCCTGGTGGAATTCATCGACGACGACTCGGTTCGTGTAGGCATCCTGACCGGGGCGGGTGACCGCTGCTTTTCGGCGGGAGATGACATCAAGACTCCGCGCCCGCCCCGTACCCACTCGGAACTCAATCGTCGCTACCTCGAGGGCATGAGGGAAGACACCGACCTCGACTTTCCGGGCTGGGAGCACAAGGTCCTGACCCTGACGCGCTACAAGCCCATTATCGGCGCCATCAACGGGGCAGCGCTCGGGGGCGGCTTCCTCTATCTGCAATTGCTGACGGATATTCGCATCGCCGCCCGGGGAGCGCAGTTGGGCCTGCCGGAGATCAAGTACGGCATGTCGGGGGCGGGGGGCGCCCTGCAACTCGGCAATGTGATTTCCCATGTCGATGCCATGTACCTGTTGCTCACCGGCAGCATGATCGATGCGGACCGGGCCTGCGAGATGCGCCTCGTCAACGAAGTGGTGGAGCCCGAAGCCTTGATGGATCGCGCCTTCGCGGTGGCCGAGATGATCGCCGCCCACGACCCCTTGGCCATCAAGGTGGAAATGGAGTCGTATTATCGAGGGCGGGATCTGCCCCGGGATCAGGCTCTGGCGCTTTCGGGTTTCATGTTCCGCATGATTCGCAGCACGTTCCCCGAGAAACCGCCCCTCGAAGACGAGAAGTAATTCCCCGCCCTCTGGGTGCCGGTTTGGGAGAAGGCCGAAAACCATGAATCAATTGGCAAAATCCGTTCTGGAGGACTGGGCCCGAGTCCGCGAAGAACTCGAATCTCACGCCCTGGCGCCGAGCCTGGGGCAATTCCTCGACCAGGCGGCGGCTCGGGAGCCCGAGAAGGTATTCCTGCACTTCTTCCAGCACGGTGAAGAGTACACCTATCGCGATATCTCCGAGCAGTCCGATCGGCTGGCCAGCAGCCTCTGCGGCCTCGGGGTTCGCAAGGGGAGCCACGTGGCTCTGATGATCCCCAACGGTCCCGCTTTCATCGTCTCGTGGTTTGCTCTCGCCAAGATCGGCGCCGTCATGGTGCCCGTCAATTTTAGTTACACGTCGAGTGAACTCGCCTACGTAGTCTCGGATTCGGACAGCGAATTCCTGATAGTCGATGAGAGTCTCACGGCGATCTTCGATGGCATCTCGGAAGAGATGCGCCGGGTGGCGGATGAAAACGTTGTGGTGGTGGGCGCCGCCGCCGCGCCGCGACACAGCTACCGCGCCCTGGTGGATGCCGGCTCGGCGCCCTTCGAGGCGCCCAACGCTGTGGCGCAGACCGACCTGCTCAGCATTCAGTACACATCCGGAACCACCGGGCTCCCCAAGGGCTGCATGCAGAGCCATCGTTTCTGGCTGATCGCAAGCCTGGTGGCCAGCCGGGGGCACGGCCTGGAAGTGAGCAATATCCTGGTCACGTTTCCCCTCTTCTATCTGGATCCCCAGCTCCAGGTTCTTACCGCCCTTCACGGGAGCGGCACGGCATTCATCGCGCGCCAGCACAGTCTCAAGGCATTCGTCGGCTGGATCAAGGCGTTCAAGATCCACATGGCCACCATAACGCCTCCGGTCTATCACTCGATCGAGGCCCGGCCCGACGATGCGGAGAACGATCTGCGTTTCATCGCGGCCTTCTACCATAAGGAAGACACCCACCAGGCCTTGGAGGAGCGGTTTGGGGCGGTGGCGCGCGATGCCTTCGGGATGACGGAAGTCGGCGTGGCCACCTTTACGCCCAGTTCGGCGACCCACATGGTGGGCAGCGGCACGTGCGGGCTGGCGGCTCCCTTTCGCGAGGTTCGGGTCTGCGATGAACAGGGCAAGGAGAAGCTCCGGGGCGAAACCGGCGAACTCTGCATCGCCGGGGACGAGATCCTCTGGGGCTACTACAAACGCCCCGAGGCCAACGCCAACGCCTTTCGCGGGCGCTGGTTTCGTACCGGCGATCTGGCCCAGATGGATGCGGACGGGTACTTGTGGATCGTCGGGCGCATGAAAGACATGATCAAACGCAGCGGCGAGAACATCGCCGCGGTCGAGGTGGAAGGGGTGCTCGCAGAACACCCCGACATTGTCGAAGCCGCTG